>NZ_JAGHKN010000049.1:0-35284 GCF_023093475.1 Methylobacterium sp. 37f | reverse complement strand
ACTGCGTCCAGGACGCGAATGCGCAGATCGTGACTGTAGGCACGGGCCATGGCGATCTCCCTGACGAACCTTCAGGGATCAACGCTCACCTCGCCGCAACGACTCAGGGATCGTGGAAAACGCTCTAAGTTCACTGCTGATCCAAGCATGATGGCCACCGTCAGAAGCGAAAAGCCAGTGAAGATCCACGACCACTGAATGGCGGTACGGCTAACCGGCATCGCGCATGGACCCGGTCGAACGCGAACGCCGATTTGCTCCCCGAGCTTCGGCCTCTGATTCAAATCGCCCAGTGAAACATCGGCAAGACGAGCAATTTCACGTCCCTTGGCCATGCTGTCGTATTCGATCGTCGCAACGATAACACCCCGAAAACTACGCCTGGACTTCACACGCGCGCCAACAACCTGCCCCTCGCGCAGCACGGCTGCATGTTCGAACTGCGATAACGCCGCTGAGCCGAAGTAATAAGTGAGGACCAAGCCCAGGAACAACCCGGCAAAATTCTCTCGGACACGCCGCGTGAGAGCATCAGGCTTTGCCGCCCTTACAATCGGGCATGCAACATGATGTGGATTCCAAAAGAAAATAGAAGAGTACCCGGTATCGTGAAGTACCAGTTTTCATAATAAACGATGCGACCGTACCGAGTGCCATCCCCAAAACGATCAATGACTACGAGCGCTACGTAAAGTAATAGGCTCGCACCAGAAAACCAGACCGAGAATCCGAACGCAAAGCGTGGCATGATCGACGAGGTAGCAATGCGCCGTTAACGCGGCATTACGCCAACGCCTGGAAAGGGCTGGAGGCGGAATGTCCGGTTCTGACCGAAAGTCCAAGGGCCGCTCACCACCCATTACCGACGCACAGCGTCCGGCCTGACGCCCGCCCTCGATCCGAAGCGGGCCTCCACGGCGCCTCCGGAGCGCGAAGGGCCACCCGCGCTCGCCTCTTCACCCCCGCCCCATCCGCTCCGCGAGAAACGTCCGGATCCGCACTTCGGCCCGGCGCGATTCCGGCAGGCCGAGCAGGGGGTAGACGTGCATCAGGCCGGGTTCCTCGTGGTAGGCGAGGGGGGCTTCCTCCGCTCGGGCGCGGGCGGCGAGGCGGCGGGCATCGGCGACGAGGATGTCGTGGCTGCCGCAGAACAGTTCGATCGGCGGCAGGTCCCGCAGGGTGCCGAAGAGGGGGCTGACCCGCGGGTCCGTCCTGTCCCACGCGCCCGCGTACCAGCGCCCGAGGGTCCGGACGCCCGGGCGCATCAGCATCACGTCATCGGGTTCGATCCGGGCCTGCGCGGGCCTCGATGTGGAGACGTCGAGCCAGGGCGAGATCAGGACGAGGCCCCGGGGCAGGGGCAGCCCGGCATCGCGGGCCTGCATCGCCACGGACAGGGCGAGTCCGCCCCCGGCGGAATCGCCCATCAGGGCGATCGGCGCGGCATCCCGCATGTCCCGGTAGAGCGCCAGCGTGAAGGCGGTGATGTCGGCGCAGGCGTGCTCCGGCGTCAACGGATAGAGCGGTACGGTGACGGTCAGGCCCGTCGCTTCCACCATGCGGGCGATGAAGCGCCAGTGGATGCGGGTGATCGGGCTCGTATAGGCGCCCCCGTGCAGGTAGATCACCCCGCCCGCGCGGGCCTCCCGGCCGGCGCGCGGGCGCGGCGCCAGGGTGTAGACCTCGCGACGGTCGCGCAGGCCCCAGGTCACCGCGAGGCGCCGGCGCAGGGCGCGGCTCGGCCGGGCGGGGTGGGGCCGCTCGGCGATGGCCCGTTCCGGGTCGAGGTCGTCGCGGGCAAGGTGGCGCCGCCGCCCGGTGAGGCGGATCGCCAGGGCGGCGAGGCGCGCCGTCAGGCTGGTCACAGCCGGCCCGCGATGGTGTCGCCGACCCGCAGGGCGTTGGCGATGATGGTCAGGGTCGGGTTCACGGCGCCGATCGAGGGGAAGAAGCTCGCATCGGTGACGTAGAGATTGTCGATGCCGTGCGCCCGGCATTCGAGGTCGAGCACCGAGGTCGCCGGGTCCGTGCCGAAGCGCAGCGTCCCGGCCTGATGCGCCGTGCCGCCGATCGGCGTGTCCTTGCCGAGGTAGAGCGAGCGGTCGAACAGGTGCGGATGCACGTCGAGCTTGCCGCAGAGGTCGCGCAGCTTCTGCTTCAGCCGTCGATGCCCCTCCATGTTGCTCTCGGTGAGATCGAGGCGGACGCGGCCGCCGTCGTAGAAGATCCGGTTCTCCGGCCGCGGCAGATCCTCCGAGGTCAGCCAGAAATCGAGGGAATGCTTGGCGATCCAGTCGAACGGCTTTTCGGGAAACCATTGCAGGAAGCCCGGCAGGCCCTCGCCGTGGATCTGGGTGCCGTCGGACTTGCCGACCATCTGGATGTGGCCCAGCGGAAAGTCCCAGTCGTCCGAGCCGAAGTAGAAGTCGTTGAGCCCGAGGGTCTTCTGGAACTTCGTCGGGTTCGGGGTGCGCGAGACCGCCAGCACGGTGGCGTTGTTGTGGCGCATGTAGTTGCGCCCGACCTGGCCCGAGGCGTTGGCGAGCCCCTGCGGGTGGGCGTCGTTGGCCGAGCGCAGCATCAGCAGGGCCGAGGACAGGGCGCCGCAGGCCACCACCACGATGTCGCCCGAGACCGTCCGGCTCCGCCCCTCGCGCACCAGCTCGACGCCAGTGATCTGGCGCCCGCTCGGGCTGGTGAGGAGGCGCTCCACGTAGGCGCCGGTCCAGAGGGTGAGATTGGGGTGCCGGGCCAGCGCCGGGTCGACGCAGATGATCTGCGCATCGGCCTTGCCGTTGGTCAGGCAGGGATAGCCGTCGAAGGCGTCGCAGCGGATGCAGGCCGAATGCGGCAGGGCCTGGCCGTCGCGCTCGTCGAGCAGCACGCCCACCGGCAGGTGGAAGGGCCGGTGGCCCTCGCGCTTCAGTCCGTCGAACAGCGCCTGGATCCGCGGCTCGTGGGAGACCGGCGGGTAGGCATAGGGTTTGTCGGCCGGGGGCTCGGTCGGGTCTTCGCCGCGCAGGCCGTGGACGTGATAGAGTTCCTCGGCCGCCTGATAATAGGGCGCGAAGGTGTCGTACTTCACCGGCCATTCGGGCGCATCGCCGTCGGGGTGGCGCACCACGTCGAAGTCTTGGCTTCGCAGGCGCAGCAGCACCGAGCCGTAGACCTTGCTGTTGCCGCCGACATAGTAGTGCAGGCCCGGGTGGAATTCCCGGCCATCGGCGCCGTACCAGCTCTCCGGGGCCTGATAGCGCGCATCCACGAACACCGCCTGGCTGTCCCAGTTCTCGCGCTCGCGCGGAAGATAGCCGCCGCGCTCCAGCAGCAGCACGCGCTTGCCGGTCTGGGCGAGGCGCCAGGCCATGGTGCCGCCGCCCGGCCCCGAGCCCACGATGACGACGTCGTAATGGTCCTGAGTCATGGGGGTTTCCACGGGGGTTTCCACGGGGGGCCTTCGGGGTCCGGTGTCTCGGGTAGGTCGGTTCCGGATGCCGCGATGCAGCATCCGAGACTTCGAACGTTTGAACCCCCGCGCGAGTGCCGCGTTCAACCGCCGATAGCATCACGTTCCGCCGAGCCGTCTCATCCCGGCGCGTCGCTCCTTTCAGGTCAGGACCGAATCTTGGTCGCTCTCAGCATCGGCATCGCCTTCGCGGTCCGGCTTCTCCTGGTCCTGCTGTTCCTGCCCTTCAGCGCGCTGGACAAGATCCTGAATTTTCGGGGCGCGGTGGGTCAGGCCCGCGAGCGCGTCGCCCGCACCGGGCTCGCCCGCGCGCTCATCCTCGCGGGGCTGTTCGTCGAGGTGGTGATGTCGCTCGGCATCCTCACCGGCATCGCCGATCGGGCCGCCGCCTTCGTGCTCGCCGGCTATTGCGGCGTCACGGCGCTGCTGTGGAAGCAGTTCTGGCGCCCCGGCGACTTCTGGGCCGGCGGCGACAGCAAGGGCCGGGGCCTGTTCTGGGACTTCCTCAAGAACTTCGCCCTCGCGGGCGGATTTCTCCTCATCACCTTCGGCACCGGGGCCGACACGGTGCGGCTCTTTCTCGCCGATCCGCTCGCCTCGTCGCAGCCCTACCGCACCGCCTCTGTCCCCGAGACCGTCAGGACCAACCCATGAGCGACGAGACGACGCCGGAGAAGCCCCGCGTTCCCTACTGGCACCTGTGGACCGACGCCGAGGGCGTCAGCCACCAGACCCGCTGCGCGCTGACCGATTTCGACATGAAGTCGATGCAGCCGCCGGCCGACCCGCAATGGCAGGGCACCAAGACCCATGACGGCGCCACCGTGATGGTCACGGTGCAGCCGGTGGGGTGGACCGGCGCCTGGCACGAGAACCCGAAGCCGCAATGGATCATCCCGCTCTCGGGTCGCTGGTTCGTCGAATCCATGGACGGGACCCGGGTCGAGATGGGTCCCGGCGAGATCTCCTTCGGAGAGGACCAGAATACGAAGGCGGTGGACGGGCGCCAGGGGCACCTCTCCGGTACGGTCGGCGACGCGCCCGCCGTGCTGATGGTGGTGCAGTTCGATGCGCCGCCGACCCTCGCCACCCCGTGCCGGTTCCGGTAGCTCCATGGCGTCCAGGCTCCAGAACCGGGGGTTCGAGGTCGTCGATCCGCGCTTTGCCGGGTACATGCTGGGCAATGCCGAACTGGAGGAGATCGCCAGCGGCTTCCGCTGGATCGAGGGGCCGGTCTGGTTCGGCGACGCCGACTGCCTGCTGTTCCAGGATCTGCCGCGCAACCGCACCATGCGGTGGAGCGAGGCGGAGGGGCTCTCGGTCTATCGGGCGCCCTCGGACTACGCCAACGGCCAGACCCGCGACCGGCAGGGCCGCCTGATCGCCTGCGCGCATCGCGGCCGCTGCCTGTATCGCACCGAACAGGACGGCACCGTCACCACGCTGGTCACCCACCATGCCGGGCGCCGGCTCAACGCCCCCAACGACGTGGTGGTGGCCTCGGACGGGGCGATCTGGTTCACCGACCCGGTCTACGGCATCTCGAACGACTACGAGGGTGGGCGCCAAATCTCCGAGCAGCCCCCGGCGCTGTATCGCCTCGACCCGGCTTCGGGCACCATCCGCGCCATGGCCCGTGATTTCGACGGGCCGAACGGGCTGGCCTTCTCGCCCGACGAGCGCCGGCTCTACGTGGCCGAGACCGGCGACCAGACCCGGCCCAACCCGCGCCAATACATCCGCGCCTTCGACGTCGGCCCCGACTTCGCGCTCTCGGGTGGCGAGGTCTTCCACACCGTCGCGCCCGGCTACTGCGACGGGATGCGGGTCGACGAGGACGGCAACGTCTGGAGCAGCGCCGCCGACGGGGTCCACTGCATCGATCCCTCCGGCAACCTGATGGGCAAGATCTTCGTGCCGCACCGGGTCTCGAACCTGACCTTCGGCGGCCGGATGAAGAACCGCCTGTTCATCGGCGGCTCGCACACCCTGTATGCCATCTTCCTCAACCGGCGTGGGGTTCAGACCCCATGACGGCGGGCGGGACGCCGGGCCTCGGAGCCGGACCGCTGCGCCTCGAGCGGATTCGCCTGGTCAGCGCCGACCCTGAAATACTGGCGCGGTATTTCACGGCCGCACTCGGGTTTTCGCGCACGACCTCGACACGACCTTCGGTCGACCAGCGAACCACTTTTGGCACGCATGGGGTGTCCCTCAGCCTCGGTGCCCAGGCCCTCGACCTCGTCGGATTCGACCGGCAGGGCCGTCCCTATCCCGACGACGTGCCGGGCTGGAGCCCGCTGTTTCAGCACATCGCCATCGTGGTCTCGGACATGGCGGCCGCCTTCGCGCGCCTGTCGGCGACCCCGGGCTGGCGCCCGATCTCCACGGCGGGACCGGAGCGCCTGCCGGCGGCCTCGGGTGGCGTGACTGCCTTCAAGTTCCGCGATCCCGAGGGGCATCCCCTTGAATTGCTTGCGTTTCCCGCCGGACATGAGCCGGAGACCTGGCGCGGCGGCGGACTCGATCCCTGCCTCGGCATCGACCATTCGGCGATCTCAGTGGCGGATTCCGCCGCCAGCCTCGCCTTCTACGAGGGCCTCGGCTTCTCGGTGGCGTCGCGCTCCACCAATGTCGGTCCCGAGCAGGCGCGCCTCGACGGCGTACCCGACCCGCGCGTGGCGGTGACCGGCCTGCGCCCGCCCGGCGCCCCGACGCCACATGTCGAACTCCTTGACTATGCAGGGCTATTTCCCCGTGCCGGTCACATCTGCGGCGACCACGACATCGCCGCCACGGTCCTGGTCTTCGCCGGTGAAGCCTCGGTCGCCGGTCCGCGCCGCCTTCAGGACCCCGACGGCCACCGGCTCTGGCTGCCCTGAGCGTCAGGCTCCCGCGCTTCGGAACAGCGCCCCCGCGGGTCCGGTTGGCCGAGCACGCAAGGCGGCGCGCGGCGCCTCCGGGAAGGGGAATTCCAAGGCATGCGGGACCTGCGGAACAGCGTGGTGGTGATCACCGGAGCATCGAGCGGCATCGGGCGCGCGGCCGCTTTCGCCTTCGCCGAACGGGGCTCCCGGGTGGTGCTGGCCGCCCGCCGGGCCGAGGCGCTCGCCGATCTCGCCCGCGACTGCCGCAAGCTCGGGGGCGAGGCTCTGGCCGTCCCGACCGACGTCACCGACGCGTCCGCCGTCGAGGCCCTGGCGAGCGCCGCCTACCACGCCTACGGGCGGATCGACGTTTGGATCAACAATGCGGGCACCGGAGTGTTCGGCCCCTACCAGGACGCGCCCCTCGACCTGCACCACCGCACCATCGCGGTGAACCTGCTGGGCGGCATGTACGGCGCCTATGCGGCGCTGCCTCACTTTCTGCGCCAGGGTCGGGGGACTCTGATCACCAACATCTCGCTCGGCGGCTGGGCTCCGGCGCCGTTCGCCGCCGCCTACACGGCCAGCAAGTTCGGCCTGCGCGGCTTCACCGCCAGCCTGCGCCAGGAGCTGCGCCGCCATCGCGATATCCACGTCTGCTCGGTGTTTCCCGCCATGGTCGACACCCCCGGCCTGGATCACGGCGCCAACGTCTCCGGCCGGACCATCGACACCGGCCCCCTGGTCTACGCCCCCGAAGACGTGGCCGAGACCTTCGTGCACCTCGCCCGCCACCCGCACGACGAGGTCGCGGTGGGCTGGCCGGCCCGTGCGGCGCAGGTCGCCTACGCCCTGGCCCCCGGGCCGACCGAACATCTCATGGGCATCGCGATCCACAGCGCCCTCGATCGGGCGAATCCGGCGCCGCGCACGCACGGGGCCCTCCGTGCGCCGCTCGGCGATACGCCCCGGGCAAGCGGCGGTTGGCGCGCCCGCAAGGGCGTTCCCTCGGCCCGGCCGCTCAGCGTTGCCGGTGCGGCGCTGGTCGGAGGGGCCGCGCTCCTCGCCCTTGGCTGGCGTGCCCGGACGTCATCGCGCGAGTACCCTCAGGGGCGCTGATCGCAACGCTGCGTGATCCAGTCGAGTGCTGTCGTCAGATCGAGAAACGCCGGTGGTCTGGGATAAGCCAGGCTGCCGAACCCCGCCTCCAGGAACCAGTATCCCGCCGCAGCGCCATGATCGGCCGAGAGCCGGACGAGGATGGCGACGAGGACACCCTCGGCCAGCACCAGGCGCCCCTCACCGTCGTTGCTCTCCGTACGGATCCGGATGGGCTGGAGGCTCAGAATCATGGGCTGGGCCGCCGCTCCTGATGCAGGTAGGCCGGATCGAATTCCGCACGCTTCGTCAGCTCGTTCCAATCGTGAATGACGAGGCGCTGTCCCTGAAGGGTGAGTAAGCCCTGACCGCGCAACTCCTGCAGGACGCGGTTCACGTGGACGTTCGACACCCCGATCGCGTCGGCGATATCGCTCTGGGTCAGAGCCATCTCGCAGCTATGGTCCCGAGCGAGACCCATGGCCTCCAGCTTCAGGTAGAGTTCACAGAACAGGTGGGTGATCCGGCCGAGCGTCGAGCGCCGGCCGATATTGGTCATCCACTCTCGGAAGATCGCGGCATCCACCAGTGTGTCGCGCCATAGGGCTGCGGTGACGCCGGGGTGGTTGCGGGTGAGATCGAGCAACGCGTCATGCGGAATGAAGGCGAGCGTGCACGCGGTCAGGGAGCTCAGGTTGTGATCCATGACCGGCAGATGGAGACTCTGCAGGTCCGGAATGTCGCCGGGGATGTGCACGGAGAGGATCTGGCGCTTGCCCTCGTCCAGCAGCTTGTAGCGGAAGGCCCAGCCCTCGATCAGGAGGCAGCATTGCGTGGGTTGATCGCCGTCGCGCACGATATCCTGGTGTGCGCCGAGCTGGCGACGCATCACCGGCAGACGCTCGATGGCATGACGCTCCGCATCCGAGATCGTGATGATCGTTTCCAGCTTCCGAATGAGCAGGCTGATGTCGGCGCCGGCGGCGAAGCTCATTGCGAAGATGCCTTTCTTGGATAGGACGGAAGCGTCGGGACTGCGTGAATGAAGGGGATCGCACGACCGGCGTCGTTCCTAGCATGGGAGCATGATGGCGCACTCACCGTCCCACGCCGCCACCACCGCACGCTTCCTCTTGCCGCGAGTATAAACTGTGGCGGGTCAGGTCTCGACAAATCTTGCATTAACAAAAAGCAGGGCTGTTAAAAGAGCCGTCAGCCACTCCATGATGTCACGCCAATGTGATCGTGGCGCTGACTGAGGGAGCGGGATGTACGACCGGGGTGCGAGGGGGGCGGATCAGAAGTGCCGATGCGACAAGCCTCTTTCTGCAGCCCTCTTCTCACAAGGTTAGAGCCGACGGATTTTGGCCTCCTGTGACCGTCCCCCATGCGGGTTTGGACTCACCGTCGCCGAACCCTGATCGCCCCCCCAGTCGGGGGGCCGTTGTGCGGTTCTGGGAGCCCCTACCCCTTGTCCAAGGTGCCTTCGAGTCTGTCTGCTTCGCTTCGTTCAGATCTCGCGGTCACTTCCGGTTCGCAACGCCAGCGCGTGCGTCGATCGATGGCGCTTTGATGATGTCCGTATGCCAGGCGAGCGCGAACATGTTTTCAGCGCGCCTTTCGTCGCGAGGAATGGCTGTGGACTTGGTCGACCACGGTACCGTACGATCATTCCAAAGACGGGGCCGGCGCTGCGGCCTTTCGCGGAGCGCAATCCACGGCCGAACACCATGGCAGGAAACGCATGATCCGTTTGAACCTGAACGGTGCCATCCGCGAGGTCGAGGCCGAGCCTGACACCCCGCTCCTCTGGGTCATCCGTGAACAGGCGGGTCTCACCGGTACGAAGTACGGTTGCGGCATCGCCCAGTGCGGCGCCTGCACGGTGCATATCGATGGCACGGCTGTGCGCTCCTGTTCGATGCCGGTGTCCAGCATCACGCCGGACCAGAAGATCGTGACGATCGAAGGCCTGTCGCAGGACCGCTCGCACCCGGTGCAGAAGGCCTGGGCCGAACTCGACGTCCCGCAATGCGGCTTCTGTCAGTCCGGGATGATCATGGCCTCGGCGGCGCTTCTTGCGCAGAACCCACATCCCAGCGACGCGGAGATCCGCTCCGAGATCACCAACATCTGCCGGTGCGGCACCTACAATCGCGTCTTGGCCGGCATCAAGCTCGCGGCCAACGGCGGTCAGGCCGGTTGAGGAGAGAGCCATGAACGCGCTTCCCAGCAAGCCTTCCCGCCGCACGTTCGTAGCCGGTGCTGTCGCTGCAGCTGGCGGCATCAGCCTGGGATTCCATGTGCCGTTCCCGGGTGAGGCCGTCGCCCAGGGAGCTCCGACCGCTCTCACCCCCGAGGTGAATGCCTGGGTGGTCATCAGGCCCGACGAGACCGTGGTGATCCGCATCGCCCGATCCGAAATGGGGCAGGGCACCCTCACGGGACTCGCCCAGCTCGTGGCCGAGGAACTCGGCTGTGACTGGAGCAAGGTGGTCACCGAGTACCCGACGCCGGGCCAGAACGTCGCCCGCGGCCGGGTCTGGGGCGATTTCGGCACCGGCGGCAGCCGCGGTATCCGCGAATCTCAGGATTACGTCCGCAAGGGCGGCGCGGCCGCCCGCATCATGCTGGTCGAGGCCGCCGCCAAGGGCTGGGGCGTGGCCCCGGACATGTGCCGCGTCGACAAGGGTGTGATCAGCCACGCCGGCTCAGATCGTACCATCACCTTCGGCGCGGTCGCGATGGCGGCGGCCAAGATCACCCCGCCGAAGGACATCGTCCTCAAGGATCCGAAGGATTGGACCATTGCCGGAAAGCCGGTGAAGCGCCTCGACACCGTCGAGAAGACTGACGGGAGCCAGATCTACGGCATCGACCTCAACATGCCCGGCCTGCTGAACGCCGCGATCCGCGACTGTCCGGTCTTCGGCGGCACCGTGAAGAGCTTCGACGCCAAGGCGGTCGAGGGCATGCCTGGCGTCAAGAAGGTTGTGGCGGTCGGCGATTCGGGCGTCGCGGTGATCGCCGACACGTTCTGGCGCGCCAAGACCGCCGTGGAGGCCCTGCCGATCGTCTGGGACGACGGGCCGAACGGGCAGGTCTCGAGCGAGACCATCGCGGCGACCCTGCGCGAGGGCCTCGATGCCGAGGAAACCTACGTGGGCAACAAGGGCGGCGACGTCGCAGCCGCCCTGAAGAACGCGGCCCGGATTGTGGAGGCGACCTATGGCGTGCCGTTCCAGAACCACGCCACCATGGAGCCGATGAACGCCACGGTACGCTGGACGCCGGAGCGCTGTGAGGCCTGGGCGCCGACCCAGAACGGCGAGGCGGCACTTGCTGCCGTCGCAGAGGCTGCCGGTCTCTCGGCTGCCAAGTGCGACGTCTACAAGCTCCTGCTCGGTGGCGGCTTCGGCCGGCGCGGTGCCACGCACGACTGGCTGCGCCAAGCTGTGCTGATCGCGAAAGAGATGCCCGGGACGCCGATCAAGCTGATCTGGACCCGCGAAGAGGACATGACCCACGGGCGCTACCATCCGATCACGCAGTGCCGAATGCGGGCCGGGCTGGACGAGGCCGGCAACCTGACCGGGCTGCACATGCGCATTTCCGGCCAGTCGATCCTGGTTTCGGTTGCACCGAACCGGATGGTCGACGGCAAGGACCCGGTGGTGTTCCAGGGCCTCAACGCTGGCGGCGCGGAGGCGGCGATCGGCTACGCGATCCCGAACATCCTCGTCGATCATGCTATGCGCAATCCGCACGTCCCGCCGGGCTTCTGGCGCGGCGTGAACATGAATCCCAACGCCATCTATCTCGAATGCTTCATGGACGAACTCGCCCATGCGGCTGGTCAGGATCCTTTGGCCTTCCGGTTACAGCTGATGGAGAAGCACCCAAAGCATCGGGCGGTGCTGCAGGCGGTGGCCGACAAGGCGGGCTGGGGCGAAAAGCCTCCCGCGGGCGTCCATCGAGGCCTCGCTCAGATGATGGGCTTCGGCTCCTACGTGGCGGCGGTGGCCGAGGTCTCGGTCGGTGATGACGGGGCGGTCAAGGTCCATCGCATCGTCGCGGCCACCGATCCGGGCCACGCCCTCAATCCGCAACAGATCGACGCTCAGATCGCGGGGTCTTTCGTCTATGGTCTATCTGCGGCGCTCTACCAGGAATGCACGGTCAAGGACGGCCGCATCGAGCAGACCAACTTCGACACCTACCCCGTGATGCGGCTTCAGGAGATGCCGGTGGTCGAGACGATCGTGATGCCGTCGGGCGGGTTCTGGGGTGGGGTCGGCGAGCCCACCATCGCGGTCGCGGCCCCTGCCGTCCTGAACGCCATCTATGCGGCCACCGGCAAGCGCGTGCGCCAGATGCCGGTGAAGAACACGGATCTGCGCCGAGCGTGACGCGCTTGTCGATGGTCGCGGCCTGGCTGCTGGCCGGACCGATGGGCATGGCCCTGGCGGCGGAGCGCCCGCCGCCAGGCGCCTCCTCGTGCGCCGGGTGCCATGCCGAGGGGGCGGCGATGGGGGCGATCGACGGTCGCCCGGAGACCGAGATCGCGGCGGCGCTCAACGCCTATCGTTCAGGCGAGCGGCCCGCGAGCGTGATGAGTCGCATAGCGAAGGGATTTTCGGACGCGGAGTCCCAGGCGATCGCCGCCTATCTGTCGCGGCAGCCTGCTGCCGCCGTAGGGCAGAGCAACGCGACAGGCCAGGAGCGACCATGAGCCCGACGCGCCGCGCTCTCCTCGCCACAGGGGCGGCCCTTGCCCTGGTAGGGCCCGCCATCGCGCAGGCCGTGCCGAAGGTGGTGGTGATCGGCGGCGGCTTCGGGGGTGCCACGGCCGCCCGTGCGCTCCATCGGGGTGGCCTCGATGTGACGCTGGTAGAGGTTAACCCGACCTACGTCTCCTGCCCGTTCAGCAACGAGGTCATCGCTGGCCTCCAGCCGATGGCGGCGCAGCGTTTCGGCTACGGAGGTCTCGTCCGCGCCGGCATCCGCGTGGTGCACGAAGCCGCCACGGGGATCGACTCGGGCGCACGCCGGGTGACGCTCGCCGACGGCACGGCACTCCCCTATGACCGCCTTGTGCTCTCGCCGGGCATCGACCTGCGCTTCGATGCCATCCCGGGCTACGACGAGGCTGCTGCCAGCCGCATGCCCCATGCCTGGAAGGCAGGTGAGCAGGCGCTGCTCCTCGCCCGGCAAATCGCCTCCATGCCGGAAAACGGCACCGTGGTGCTGTCGGTTCCTGGCAATCCCTATCGCTGCCCGCCCGGCCCCTACGAGCGGGCGAGCCTGATCGCCCACGTGCTGAAGACCCGCAAGCCGCGGGCAAAGCTGATCCTGCTCGATGCCAAGGACACTTTCTCGAAGCAGCGCCTGTTCCAGTCGGCCTGGGCGACGCTTTATCCGACCCAACTCGAATACGTGCCGCTGGCCGAGGGCGGCCAAGTCAGTGCCGTCGATCCGGATGCCATGATCGTCCGCACCGACTTCGCGGAGTACAAGGCGGATGTCGCCTGCATCATCCCACCCCAGCGGGCGGGCCGGATCGCCGCCATCGCCGGAGTCGCCGACCGCAGCGGCTGGTGCCCCATCAATCCGGTCACCTTCGAGTCGCGGTTGATGCCCGGCATCCACGTCATCGGCGACGCGGCCATTGCCGGGGCAATGCCCAAATCCGCGTTCTCGGCCAATGCGCAGGGCAAGGTCTGCGCCGATGCGGTGATCGACCTCCTGGCCGGGCGCGCGCCCGAGACGCCCAAGCTGATCAACACCTGTTACAGCCTGGTGGCGCCCGGCTACGGCATCTCGATCGCGGGCGTCTACCATCCCGCGGGTGATGTCCTCGCTGACGTGGAGGGCGCTGGCGGGATCAGCCCGGTCGATGCGCCGATGACCCTGCGCGCCCAGGAGGCGCTCTATGCCGCCGACTGGTACCGCACCATCACCCGGCAGGTTTTCGGGTGATCGGACGCCCCGGATGGGTCTGGATCGGCGGGCTGCTCCTGGCCTCGGCGGCGGTTGCGGGGGAGGGCGCCCTGCGTCCCGTCACCATCGTGGGTCGGGAAATTCCGGAGCCCTTGACCACGGCGCCGGGGGACCCCGAGCGGGGCCGGACCCTCGTCGTCGACCGCACCCGGGGCCTGTGCCTGCTCTGCCATGCCGGGCCGTTTCCCGAGGAGCGCTTTCCGGGCAATCTCGGCCCTGACCTCTCGGGCGTCGGCGACCGGCTCTCGCCCGGCGCGCTGCGCCTGCGGCTCGTCGATGGCCGGGCCTTGAACCCAGACACGATCATGCCCTCCTATTACCGCCCGCAGGAGACGGTGCGGATCGGCGCAGCCTGGCGCGACCGGCCGGTGCTGGAGGCCCAGGCCATTGAGGACATTGTGGCTTTTCTCATAACCCTGCGCGACACACCTTCGGAAAGGCCGGTGCCGTGAGCCCGCACAATCCCCGGGGTCCGAGCCGCCGCCGCATCCTCGCCCTCGGGCCCGGGGCCGCTGCCGCGGTGGTGCTGCGCCCGGTGGCGGCGGAGGCCGCGACGCGTACCGAGAGCACCGCCGAGGCCATCCGGCGCTTTGCCGGAGCGGCGGAGATCCGGCCGGGGCGGGTCCATCTCGACCTGCCGCCGCTGGTGGAGAACGGCAACGCGGTGACCATCACGGTGACGGTCGACAGCCCGATGACGGAGGAGGACCATGTCCGCCGCATCGCCGTGTTCAACGACAAGAATCCGCAGCCGAATGTCATCACCGTATACCTGGGGTCGCGTGGAGGTCGCGCGGTTTTGACGACCCGAATCCGCCTCGCCGACACGCAACGCATCACCGCCATCGCGGAGACCAGCGACGGCCGCTACTGGTCGACCACGGCGGATGCCATCGTCACCCTCGCCGCCTGCCTGGAGGGCTGACCGGCCATGGCCCGCACCCTGATCAACGTTCCGAAAGCCGCGACGGCCGGCGAGGTCGTGACGATCAAGACCCTGATCTCGCATCCGATGGAGACCGGCTTCCGGCCGGGGGCCGACGGGCGGATCCGGCCGCGCGACATCATCACCGACTTCACCTGCCTGTACGACGGCGAGCCGGTGTTCCGGGCCGAGCTGTTTCCGGCCGCCGCCGCCAATCCCTACCTGACCTTCACCCTGCGGGCGACGCGGACCGGCACGCTGACCTTCACCTGGCGCGGCGACAACGGTTTCGTCCAGACCGAGACCGCGACCCTGACGGTGACGTGAGGCGGGCCGCGCTCCTGATGCTGGCGGCTGTGGCGACCGGGTCGGCCGGGGCGGGGGAGATTCCACCGGCCGAGATCCCGCCGGCCGAGCGGCGCTCGAGCTTCGACGGGATGAGCCCGGACATCCAGGCGATGCAGCGCGATGCGGACGCCAATCCGGGCCTGCTCTGGCTGCAGGACGGGGCGGACCTCTGGAGTATGGCCCCGGCGCCCGACCGGCCCGCCTGCGCCGGCTGCCACGGAGAGGCGGCGACCGCGATGCGTGGCGTCGCCGCCCGCTACCCGGCCTGGGACGAGGCGACCGCCGCCCCGATCGACCTCCAGGGCCGGATCAACGCCTGCCACCGGCGCCACCAGGGCGCGGAGCCCTACGGCTACGAGAGCCGGGAGCTTCTGGGCCTCACCGCCTACGTCGCCGCCCAGTCCACGGGCCTGCCGATCACGGCCCCCGCCGACGCCCGCCTCGGCCCCGCCCGATCGGCGGGGCGGGCGCTGTTCACCCGGCGCATGGGCCAGCTCGGCCTGTCCTGCGCCGCCTGCCACGACGACAATCACGGGCGTCGCCTCGGGGCCGCCCTGATCCCGCAGGGCCATCCCACCGGCTACCCGCTCTACCGCCTCGAATGGCAGGGACTCGGCTCGGTGCAGCGGCGCCTGCGTAACTGCATGACGGGGATGCGGGCCGAGCCCTTCGCCTATGGCGCGCCGGAATTCGTCGCCCTCGAGCGCTACCTGATGGACCGCGCCGCACCCCTTCCGGTGGAGACCCCGGCGGTGCGTCCGTGATCGCCCCTCAGGCCCAGGACAGGGCGACGCCCCCGGCGGCGGTGACCAGCACCACGATCCAGGGCGGCACCCGCCCCACGGTGAGCAGGCAGAAGGCCAGCACCGCGACGGCGAAATCGCGGGCGTTGCCGACGGCGCCGATCCAGACGGGATCGTAGAGGGCGGCGCCCAGGAGGCCGACCACGGCGGCGTTGGCGCCCCGCATCGCCGCCTGGGCGCGAGGCCGGGCGCGGAGACCGTGCCAGAACGGCAGGGCGCCGTAGACCAGGAGCAGCCCCGGCAGGAAGATCGCCACCAGGGCGATCGCGGCTCCGGGGAGGCCGTGCGGCGCCGGTCCGACGGCGGCGCCCAGATAGGCCGCCACGGTGAAGAGCGGGCCGGGCACCGCCTGGGCGGCGCCGTAGCCGGCGAGGAACCCGGCCGGGTCGATCCAGCCGGGGCCGACCACCTCCGCCTGGAGCAGGGGCAGGACGACGTGGCCGCCGCCGAACACCAGGGCGCCGGCGCGGGCGAAGGCCTCGAACAGGGCGAGCCCCTGCCCGCCGAAGCCGGGCGCCAGGAGGGCCGGCCCGAGGAGCAGCAGGGCGAGCAGGAGGGCGAAGACGAGCAGAGCCGCCGCGCCGGCCCGGCGCGAGACCGGAACCCTGAGCGTGCCGGCGGGCCGGGCGGTGCCGTCCGCCGGCCCCGCGCCGGCCCGGCACAGGAGCAGCCCGGCCGCGGCCCCGAGGGCGATCGCCAGCGCCTGTCCGACAGCGCCGGGCAGAAGGACGACGCCCATCAACGCCGCGACCGCGATTCCGGCGCGGGGACGGTCCGGGGTGAGCGACCGGGCCATGCCCCACAGGGCTTGCGCCACCACCGCCACGGCCACCAGCTTGAGGCCGTGCAGCACGGCCGCCGCCCACGGTCCGCTCAAGGCGCCGGCCGAGAGGGCGAAGGCCAGGAGCGCCAGGGCGGAGGGCAGGGTGAAGGCTGCCCAGGCGGCGAGCCCCCCGAGCAGGCCGCCGCCGCGCAGCAGCCCGAGAGCGAACCCGACCTGGCTCGAGGCCGGCCCCGGCAGGAACTGGCACAGGGCCACGAGGTCGGCATAACCCGCCTCGTCGATCCAGCGCCGGCGCTGCACCAGCTCTTCGCGAAAGTAGCCCAGGTGGGCGATCGGGCCGCCGAACGCGGTCAGGCCGAGCTTGAGGAACACCCGGAACACCTCGGCGGGCCGTCCGGGAGTCGGACGCGTCTTGGGAGCCGTGCGCGTCTTGGGAGCCGTGCGCGTCTTGGAAGCCGGACGCGCCTCGGGAGCCGGACGCGCCTCGGGGGACGGGAGCTGTGCCTGCCCATTCACGCGGTGATCCTCATCGTCGACACGTCTCCGGCATCCATCCAGCGCTCAAACGACCATGGATTGGTTCGGCGGGCGGATACCATCCGGCGCGGCCCGAGTCCCGGCGATTCCCGCCGGCCGGTCCGTCCCCGGGGCGCAGCGCACCGACGGACCGCCGGCGCGCCGCGCTGGAGACGCCGGATCGAGGCTCAGAGCGATCGAATTTGGCTAAAGTACGCATCGTCCTAAGTAAAGGACGGACTGTCACCTAATCAATCGATTCGGAAGTCTGTACTTACAAGCCCATAAACCAATCCCGTCCGAGATTGATGTGCCTAGACGGCATCTATAGCTCCGGACCAGGATTGCATCACATGAACTATTCTATTGGTCTAACCCAGTCTGCCCGTGACGGCGTGCTCTCTTTGCAGAAAACCGCGTCGCTGATGGCAACCAATCAGGAACGTCTTGCGACCCGAAAGAGCGTCAACAGCGCATTGGATGATCCGGTTAAGTATTTCACCGCGCAGGCGCTCACGGATCGCGCCGGTTCCCTCACGAGCCTGCTCGCGGGTATGTCCATGGGCATCCAGACCATCAAGGCGGCATCGACCGGCCTCGACACGATCTCCGACTACGTGAAGTCGATGCAGGCGATGGTGCTGCAGGCCCAGAGCAGCGCCGCTGTAAACCTGCCCAAGATTTCCGGGTCCCAAGCCCTCGGTAGCTTGGCCCAGGCCACTACCGCCGGCAAGAGCCAGCGTGACTACGCCCTCGGCATGACCCTGAAAGCCCCAGTCGCCCCGGCCACGGCCGGCCCCAACGGAAACGTCGGGCTGGCGACGACCGTCAACACGATGCAGATTTCGGCGGGCAACGCGAGCTACAGCTACACGATCTCGGCGACCGACACGGTCGCCGACCTCGTCAGCCAGATCAACAAGTCGGGCCTCGCCACTGCGTCGGTGGATGCCCAGGGCTTGATGCAGGTGGTCGGCGAGGGCTCCGATCCTCTGACGATCAGTCTCGGTGGGGCCGCGACGGCACCCGCGACCGGCTTCGTCGCCAACGCACAGGCGACGACGCGGGTGTTCGGTACGAGGACGAGTGCCGTCGTCGGAGGCCTCACATCGGCCGCCCGGACGGCTCTGGTCGATCAGTTCAATATCCTGCGCGGCCAGATCGATTCGACCGCCAAGGGGGCCGGCGTCAGCGGCGTCAATCTGCTCAATGGCGACAAAACCTCGGTCATCTTTAACGAGCTGACCGGGCCGGAACAGGCAAAGCTCACCGTGCAAGGCACGTTGACCAACTCGACCAACCTTGGGATCGGTCTGATGCAGGACGCGGCTACATCCGCTGCTGGGGCGAATTTCAGCGTTCAGAACAATGCGGACCTCACGAAGGCGTCTGAAGCGCTAACCAACGCGCTCAACACGCTGAAGGCACAGTCGAACGTGCTCTCCTCGAACATGTCGATCATCATGACGCGTCAGGACTTCACCAAAAGCATGACCAACATCCTCAATACCGGCGCCTCCAACCTAACGGCGGCGGACATGAACGAGGAGGCTGCCAACTCGAACGCCCTGCAGATTCAGCAATCGCTCGGCGTCTCGGCGCTGTCCCTCGCCAATCAGGCGAACCAGAGCATCCTGCAGCTGCTGCGCTAAACGGACCCAGCAACTCGGCGCGGTTCGATGACCGCGCCGAGTTGCACCCGGAAATCCCGCACGCCCGTGCGGTCACGGCCCCTCTCACGGCATGATCCGGCCGGCCATGGCTCTCGTTTCCGAACTGTCCCGATGGCTAGCCGCAGGCGCAGGGCTGATGGGCGCCACCCTGATGATGACGCAGTCCGGCCCCTCGTGGGAGGGTGTGCGGATCGGGATCACGTGCGTTGCCTTATGGGCGATTTTCATGACGATCGGATTTGCGACACTCGGCTCCGGTCGGACCCGCAAGCGGGCCGGACGTTCCTCGACCGTGCGTCTGGCAAACCCGGACCCGGCCGGACCCCTGCTAGACGGCCCCGCCGCGAACGAGCGGAAATCGCCGGAAGCCTTGTCCCTTTCGGCTTCCGCCTCCTCTTCGACTTCAGCTTCGTCCTCCAGATCCCTTCCGGCACATCGGGAGCGGATTCTGCAGCGGAGATTTCGATGACTTCGATGGTCTGACAAGTCTTGGATCGATGCCAGATCAGTAATTTCGAGATTATTCGAACTCGATCGAACGTCTCTTGAAGATGGCATTGGATGTCGGGTCGGTGATCCGTGATGGAAGGTGATCGAATTGCGTTCCGATGCTGCGGGAAGCGTTCCAAGATCACGCGCCCGCGACGTTCTGGATTGGCCTTTCGTCGCGCCTTGAACCCGATCCTGCTGGCCTCGATTGGAGCGTCCGACCGGGACCATCGGTCTCGAACCGCTCGGCCTCCGCTTTCCCTGCGGCCGTGCGAGCAGGCTGTCGTCCGAGGTCGACGCGGGCCGTCAGGCCATCTGTCCCGTCAGGAGCGGAGGATAGTCTGTCTAGATTTGGATATCGGGTTCGCTGCCGCAGCCTATTGACCCAGAGATACTATCCTTTAAGACTAGTGTCGAATCTCCAAGAAAATATAGGCGACGCCAAATCTTTCTCTATCCCAATCGGGAGGGGCGATTGCATGGCTGTGCCGATTCCACCGAGATTGCAGGCTTGGGCGGACGGGCTTCGGCCGCGGGCACGCTCCAGGTCGAGCGACTCGCGCCGCCGAAGCCCATGTGCATGTGGCGCTGGCGAATCGACCCAGTGCCGTTTCAGCCGACCAATTGGCCTCGCTGCACGCAAAACGTGCACCAGGGCGGATGCGTGCCGGTCCGCGGATGATGATGGCGTGTGCACGGACGGACGTTCCATCCGTCAATCCGGACGATCCGTCCTGGATCCTGCAGAAACGCGGCGGCGCTATTCACGGCGCCTGGGGCGATCAATAAGTTTCTCGAGGAACATAAGCAGGGATTGTTTATCGTAATTCAGGCACTAGCGAGGGCCAATTTTTGGCTTGGATGGATGATCGAATATCTGTTCCAGAACATCCCCGACAACAATACGCGCCGAAGAGCCTGGATCGATGGTTTGGCGGATCTGTTCGAGGTGCGTTGCGAGCAGGATGTCTTCGTTCCGCAAACCGTATACCAGAGATATTATAATCTGAAGAAAATGATGTTTACCGAGGCCGACGGCTTCAAGCAGGTCGCGGAGAGAAAATCGCCGCAAATCGCGAACCAGAACATCGATCACATCTGCATCTCGCTTCAGCTTTCAGGTCAGAAACGGATTGCAACCGGAGGGTGCGTTTCGGAGATCGAGCAGGAGATGCTGGTCGTCTTCGATCTTTCTCAGGAACTCTCGATTGACCGCGCGGGCGGAGGAGCCGAATTGGGCGCGATCGTGCCGCGCCGTGTCCTGGATGCTTGGCGCGGCGATCCGTCGAGTTGGCATGGACGGATCATCCCTCCGACGACCACGCCCCTCACCCTGCTGCTCGCCGACCATCTGAAAGGCTTGCGGACCTGCCTTCGGACGGCGGCGCCGCTGCAGAAGGACCGGCTCGCCGAGGCCTCCATCGCCCTCTGCAACGCGGCGTTCGTGGCGGAGTCGGACAGCGCCTACAATCACACCGGCGTCCTCGGGATCGCCGTGCGTCAGGCGATCGACCAAAACCTCGTCACGATCGACGCCGAGACCCTGATGGCCAAGTTCGGCCTGTCGCGGACGCCCCTCTACAAGCTGTTCGAGGCCGATGGGGGGGTCTACGCCTATATCCGCAGCCGGCGCCTCGCGCACGCCATGCAGCAGATCGCCAGCGCCGCCGGCGGGCGCCGCCCGAAGATCGCGCAACTGGCGTTCGAGAGCGGTTTCGAGAACGAGCAGGTGTTCAGCCGGGCGTTCCGGCGCAAGTACGGCCTGAACCCGAGCGAGGTCGACGCCACCTACCAAGTCTGCCCGCATGACGACCGCGCGTCACGCCTGATGTCCTGGCTGCGTGAACTCTAGCGTTTGTCAGGGATCCGCGGAAACCGGTTATCCCGATCAGACAAACGAAAACGACAGAGTCGAGCCGAGCGCGGGTCCTGCTCACGACGCCGCGCCGTTCGCTCCCCGCCGGCTCAACAGGTCCTTCCGGAACTTGGCGTCGAGGCGCTGCATGAAGTGCTCGGCGCAGCACATGTGGTTGTGCATCTCGCGGCGGACGGCTTCGGCATCCTCGGCGCGGTAGGCGGCCACGAGGGCGCGGTGGCTTTCGAGATTGTGGGCGCCGAAGGCCTCGTGCTCGGTGAGGCTGTCGCTGCGGAATTCCACGAGGTCGCGCAGCAGGCTGTTGAGAAACCGGCACATGAAGGCCAGCAGTGGGTTGTCGCTGGCGTCGCACAGGATGTCGTGGAAATCGACCTCCACCACGCGGCCGAGGCCGCGCTGATCGCCCGCGTTGGCGGCCGCGCAGGCCGCCATGTTCGCCTCCAGGCGGCGGAACTCCGCGTCCCCGAGGCGGCCGACCACGCTGACGCCGAGCGTCACCTCCAGGCTGCGGCGCAGGGCGTAGACTTGGGCGAAGTCGAGTTCCTGGAAGTGAAGGAAGCGGCGCAGCTGCTGCGCGGCGGCGTCCACCGAGATCGGGCGGATCTCCGGGCCGCCGTTGGGGCCGGACTGCATCGTCACCAGCCCCTGGACCTCCAGGGCCTTCAGGGCCTCGCGGATCGTGCCTTTGGCACAGCCGTAATGCTGCATCAGGGCGCGCTCGTTCGGCAGGCGGTCGCCCGGGGCCAGGCGCTCGCGGGCGATCCGGTTGCACAAATCCTCGGCGATCTGGTCGGACAGCTTGATCCGCCGCAGCGGCGCGGGCGGACCGGCGTCCTCGGGCGCGCTCATCGGGCCGCCGGGCTCGCCGGCGTCCAGGACACGTCCGCGTCGAGGGGAAAGATCGGGCGGGCCAGCTTGCCGAACGGGAACAGGCCGTAATCCGAGCTGGTGACGCCCCGGCTCGCGCATTCCACCACCGCGCGGGCGAGGGGCTCGAACACCGGCCGGCAATACATCCGCGACTTCAGGATCAGCACCCGGGCCGCTGCCGGGTCGAGGCCGAGGCTGGTGAACACGCCGAGGTCCCAGGGCTCGTGCGGCTCCTCCGTGACAAGGATGCGGGCGGCGCCCGTGTCCAGCACCGCCGCCCGGCCCATGCGGCAGCGTTGACCCGTATAGGTCGGGCCGGTGATGACGTAGGTGCCGTCGCCGAGGGCCGCCACCGTCCCGGCGACCATCAGGGGGGCCTGAGCGGAAAACCCCGGGAGCGGCACGCGGTTGCCGACGCCGATCGCGACCGCCGCGCCGAGGCCGGCCGCGTGCAGGGCGGCGACGGCCTGGGGATCGCAGATCGGGCCGGCGAGGAGGCCGTCCAGGCCCGCCTCGAGGGCGGCGGCGAGGACATCCATCACGTCGCAGGTGCCGCCCGACATGCAGTTGTCGCCGTGGTCGAGGAGGAGCACCGGACCCGTCCCGGGCTGCGCCAGCGCCGCCTTGGCCGCCGCGATCGATGCGCCGAGCGGCGCCTCGGCGTAGACGAAGGCGTCGCGCGCGGACCAGAGTTCCGCGGCGAGATCCTGGGCCGCCTGGTCGGCGGCCTCCTGCGTCTCGGCCGTGACCGTGACCGAGACGCCCGCTTCGAACAGGTCGGCCAGGGCGAAGCCGCCGAAGATCGTGGCGGCGAGCACGCCGGGGCGGGTCTCCGCCGCGCGGGCCGCCGCGACGGCGTCCTGCATCGGGCCGGGCACGCGGGTGTCCATCCGCAGGGTGTGGGCGAGCATGGGCGGGTGGACCCAGGCGCGATGGGGTTTGAGGTCTTCGTCGAGCATGCGCCCGACGATGCCGGCGACCAGGGCGCCGGTCTCGGCCATGTCGACGTGCGGATAGGTCTTGAAGCCCGCGATCGCGTCGCAGTTCGCCACCATCCGGGCCGTGATGTTGCCGTGGAGGTCGAGGGCGACGCCGAGCGGCACGCCCGGCGCCAGCGCGCGGATGCGGGCGAGCAATTCACCCTCGCCGTCGTCGTGGCTCTCGGTCACCATCGCCCCATGCAGGTCGAGCAGGATGGCGTCGCAGCCCGGGCCGATCGCCGCGAGGATCGCCGCGCTCAGCGCCTCGAAGGCCGCGTCCGCCACCGGGCCGCTCGGGTTGGCATGGGCCGATACCGGAACCACGACGGTGGCGCCGCGCGCCTCGGCGAAGCGGATGAAGGCGCCGAGCGCCGTGGTGGCGTCGCGCCCCGCCGCCAGAGCTTCCGCCCCCCAGAGCGGGTTGAAGGCCGCCAGGGGGGTGGCCAGCGGTGAGAAGGTGTTGGTCTCGTGGTTCACCCGGGCGGTGACGATACGCATGGCAGCAACTCGCGTCGTTCGATCAGGCCGAGGCAGAATGGCGGGAATCGTAGTCGAGCACCGCGTCGAGCAGCACCTGCGCGCCGGCGGCGCATTCGGTGGGCGAGGTCGACTCCGCCGGGTTGTGGCTGAGGCCCCCGGCGCTCGGCACGAACACCATGGTGGTGGGCACCAGGGCGGCGACGTGGGCGGCGTCGTGGCCGGCGCCCGAGACCATGTCGCGGGTGGGATGCCCGCCCTTCTCGGCCGCGCGCCGGACGGAGGCGATGCAGTCCGGATCGAAGGCGACGGGCGCGATCCGGGAAATGGGTTCGAGCCGGGTTTCCAGGGCGAGGTCGGTGGTGACGCGTTCGACGGCCGCCCGCAGGGCCGCCTCCATGGCGTCGAGCACCGCGTCCTGCGGGTGGCGCAGGTCGACGGTAAGGAAGACGTGACCGGGAATGACGTTGTTGGAATTCGGCGTCACCGTGAGGTGGCCGACGGTCCCGACCGCGTCGGGGGCGTGCGCGTGGGCGGCGGCATCCACCGCTTCGACCAGGCGGGCGGCGCCGACCAGCGCGTTGCGGCGCAGCGGCATCGGGGTCGAGCCGGTGTGGGACGACCGGCCCTCCAGGGTGACTTCGAACCACCGCATGCCCTGCACGCCCTGAACCACACCGATGGTGGCCCCCTCCGCCTCCAGGATCGGACCCTGCTCGATGTGCAGTTCGAACATCGCCCCGAACGGCACCGAGCCGGGGACGGCCGCGCCGCGATACCCGATGGCGTCGAGGGCTGCGCCGAAGCTGGTGCCGGCGCTGTCCCGGCGGGCCTCGGCCCAGGCGCCGTCGTAGATGCCCGCATAGACGCCGGAGCCCAGCATCGCGGGGGCGAAGCGCGCGCCCTCCTCGTTGGTCCAGTTGACCAGGAGCAGCGGCGCCTCGGTGACGTAGCCGGCCCCGTCGAGGGTGCGCAGCACTTCGAGCCCGGCCAGCACGCCCAGCACCCCGTCGAACTTGCCCCCGGTGGGCTGGGTGTCGAGGTGGCTGCCCAACGCGATGGGCTTCAGGTCCGGGTTCCGGCCGGGGCGCAGGGCGAACATGTTGCCGGCGGCATCCACCGTGAGGGTGCAGCCGAGCGCCGCGACCTGGGCCTTGAGCCAGTCGCGCACCCGGCGGTCGTCCTCGCTGAGGGTCAGGCGGGCGATGCCGCCATCCGGCGTGCCGCCGATCGCGGCGGTCTCCGTCAGGGTGTCCCAGAGGCGCTCGGCGTTGATGGTCAGGTTCGACATGGTGTCCCGGGTTTCCTGGTGCTCACGCGGTCCGCGATCAGGCGGCCTTGACGCCGAGGAAGCGGTCGCGCGCGGCGTCGTCGGCCTTGAATTCGGCATTGCCGGCCGCGTAAGCGACGCGGCCAAGCTCGAGGATGTAGTGGCGGTCGGCGAGGCTCGTGCAGACCGCCAGGTTCTGCTCCACAAGCAGGATCGGGACCCCGGCGTCGCGGATGGCGCGGATCTGGGCCACGATCTCTTCGACGATGACGGGGGCCAGGCCCTCCACCGGCTCGTCGAGCATGAGAAGCTTCGGGCCGCTGAGCAGGGCGCGGGCGATGGAGAGCATCTGCTGCTCGCCCCCCGAGAGCTGCGCGCCCCCGTTGCGGCGGCGCTCTTCGAGGCGCGGGAACATCGCGTAGATCTCGGCCATGCCCCAGGGCGAGCCCCTGCGCACGGCGATGCGGAGATTCTCCTCGACGCTGAGCAGGCTGAAGATGCCGCGATCCTCCGGCACGAGGGTGAGGCCGGCCCGCGCGATGCGATGGGCGGGCCAACCCGCCACGTCGGTGTCGTGGAAGCGCACGCGGCCGCCGCGCGGAGGCAGGAGGCCGCTGATCGCCTTCAGGGTCGAGGTCTTGCCGGCGCCGTTGCGGCCGAGCAGGCAGACGATCTCGCCGGCCCGCACCTCCAGGCTGACGCCCTGGAGGATGTGGCTCTTGCCGTAATAGCCGTGGACGTCCTCCACGCTGAGGGCGGCGGGACCACTCACGAGACCAGATCTCCCGTGATCATGTTGCCGAGATAGGCCCGGCGCACCTCGGGGTCGTCGCGGACCCGGGCCGGCGGCCCCTCCACCAGCACGCGGCCGGCGCGCATCACCGTCACGGTGTCGGAGATGTTCATGACGATGCCCATGTTGTGCTCGATGAACAGCACGGTGTGGTCGCGGCCGAGGTCGCGGATCAGCGCCGTCATCGCGGCGATGTCGTCGATGCCCATGCCGGAGGTCGGCTCATCGAGGAGGATGACCTTCGGCGCGGCCGCCATCGCCATACCGACTTCGAGGCGGCGCTGCTGGCCGTGGGAGAGTTCGCCGGCGGCGCGGAGCGCCACGCGGGTCAGGTCGAGGCGGTCCAGCATCGCCTCCGCCATGGCTAGGGCCGGCCGGTTCGCTTCCGCCCGGCGCCAGGGCGCGAGCGCTTGCCAGGGCGTCCGACCCTGTGCCGCCAGCCGCAGGTTCTCGCGAACACTGAGCGTCGGGAACAGGCTGGTGACCTGGAACGAACGGGCGAGGCCGAGGCGCACGCGCTCGTGGTCCGCGGTCCGGGTGATGTCCCGGCCGGCCAGGGCGATGCGCCCGGCCGAAGGCGCGATCCGGCCGGTGAGCGCGTGGAACAGGGTGGTCTTGCCGGCGCCATTGGGACCGATGATCGAGTGGACGCTGTTCTGCCTGATGCGCAGGGTCACGTCCTGCAGGGCGACGAAGCTGCCGTAGCGGACGCTCAAGGCGTCGGTGGCGAGGATGGGCTCGCTCATCGGTTCGCCTCCGGGGCCGGCCGGGCACCAGGCTGCCCTCCTCCCCCTTGTGGGGAGGAGTTGGCGGTGGGGGTGGCTGGGTGGCCCTCGACCGGCGGAGGCTGGCGGCGCCACCCCTGGCCCCTCCCCACGAGGGGGAGGGGAAGGCTCTCCGCGGGCGGCGGCGCCCGCGTCACCAGGGCGACGGCGCGCTCGATCAGGCCCCAGAGGCCGCGCTGCAGGAACAGCGTGATGACGATGAGGAGGAGCCCGAGGAGCAGCAGCCAGCGCGGCCAGATCGCCGAGAGGGCGTCGGCGGCGAGCAGGTAGGCGCCGGCGCCGAGGAGCGAGGCGAACAGGTTGGCGCTGCCGCCGATGATCGTCATGATCAGCAGGGTTTCGCTGGTGTGATAGTCGATGTTCGACAGGGGGGCGACGCCGATCAGCATGGCGTGGAGCGCGCCCGCCAAGGCCGTGACTGCGCCCGAGATCGCAAAGGCCGCGACCTTGAACGCCCGCACCGGATAGCCGATGGCCCCGGCCCGGCCCTCGTTGTCGCGGATGGCGAGCAGCGTGCGCCCGAAGGTCGAGAGCGCGACCCGCTGCAGGGTGGCGAACAGCACGAGGAAGAGCACGGCGACGTAGGCGTAATAGGTCCAGGCGTCGCTCAGCACGGTGCCGCCGAGGCGCGGACGGGGGATGTCGAGGAGGCCGTTATCGCCGCCGGTGACGCCGCTGAAGGTGTAGGCCAGGAAGTAGAACATCTGCGAGAAGGCCAGCGTCAGCATCACGAAATAGACGCCCTGGCGCCGGATCGAGACCCAGCCCACGGCTGCCGCCACCAGGGCGCCGAGGGCCAGGGACAGCAGCAGCATGACGGGGGCGGGCAGACCGGCCCGCACGAGGCCGAGCCCGGCGACGTAGCTGCCCAACCCGAAGAAGATGCCCTGTCCGAACGAGAGAAGGCCGGTATAGCCCAGCAGCAGGTTGCAGGCGGCGACCGCCAATCCGAAGATCAAGATCTCGCTGGCGAGCGTGCCCGAGCGCATGGCGAGCGGCAGGATCAGCACGGTGGCGAGCGCGAGGCCGAACTGGACGAGGGGGCGGTCGAGAAAGGGGATCATGCGAAAGGATCCTGCTCAGGCCCGGCCGAACAGGCCGCGCGGCATCGCCATGATGATGCCGGCCATGCCGAGATAGATGACGAGGCGCGCCCCCTCCGGCCACAGAGTGGCCATCAGGCTCTGGGCGACGCCGACCAGGATGCCGGCGGCCAGCGCTCCGGCGTAGCTGCCCATGCCGCCGATCACCACCACCACGAAGGCGATGCCCAGCGCCTCGACGCCCATGAAGGGCTCGACGCCGCGGATGGGGGCCGCCAGCGCCCCGGCCAGCCCCGCGAGCCCGGCACCGAGGGCGAAGACCGCCGTGTTGATGCGCAGGGTGTCGTAGCCGAGCAGCGCCATGTTCGACGGGGATTCCGACCCGGCCCGCACGATGGCGCCGAGGCGTGTGCGGTCGAGGAGCCACCACAGGCCCGCGGCCAGGATCGCCGTGAAGCCGATCACGAACAGCCGGTACTCGGGATAGACGAAGTCGCCGAGGATCATCACGCCGCTCAGTTCCTCCGGCGGGGCGACGTTGCCGCCGAGCGGTCCCCAGAGGATGATGACGAGTTCCTGCACCACCAGGGCGAGTCCGACGGTGACGAGGATGTGGAAGGTGTGGGGCAGCTTGTAGACCCGGCGCAGGAGCAGCCGCTCGGTCAAGCCTGCCAGCACCGCCACGACGAGGGCGGCGAGCGGCATCGCCACCCAGAAGCTCAGGCCGCGCTCGACGCCCTCGTAAGCGAGGTAGGCGCCGAGCAGATAGAACGCCCCATGGGCGAAGTTCACGAATTGCAGCAGCCCGAAGATGATGCTCAGGCCCACCGCCAGCAGGAAGTAGAGCATCCCGAGGCCGAGACCGTTCAGGATCTGGAACAGGTAGGTCACGGGGTCTCCGGGTGTACGTCAAGTCTTGGTTCGAGAGCGACGCCGATCGGCGCGCCACCGCGTCATTCCGGGGCCGCGAAGCGGAGCCCGGAATCCAGAAACACAGGTGGCGTCTTGCTTGGCTCCGTCAGCGGCTCTGGATTCCGGGCTCGCCTGCGGCGCCCCGGAATGACGCAGCGCTTGACCGACAACCGGTTTGGTGAGGAATCTTGGTTTCAGGTCGCCCTCACGCCATCTTGCAGCCGGCCGCCTCGGGCGAGAGGAACGACTTGCCGGACTGGATGACCTCGGCGAAATCGTCCTTGTCCTTCATGGCGGACTTCGCCTTGCCCTTGAGCAGGTAGTAATCCTTGATGACCTGGTGATCGGCGGCGCGGATTTCCTCCTCGCCGGTGAGGCCGGCATAGCGCAGTCCTTCGAGCGCCTTGATCACGGCGGGGCCATCGGCGCTGCCGGCCTTGGTGGCGGCGTCGAGCAGCAGCTTGGTGACCTGGTAGGAGCCGGCGAAAGAGTAGTTCGGCGTCATCTTGGCGGTCTCGCGGACCTTGGCGACCAGGGCCTTGTTCAGGGGCGAGTCGATGCCGTGCCAGTACTGCGCGCCGAAATAGACGCCCTCGCACAGGTCGGCGCCCAAGGCCTCGAACTGCTCCAGGCCCGAGGCCCAGGCGAGCACGATGGTCATGCGCTTCTTGAGGCCGAAACTGACCGCCTGGCGCAGCGCGTCCGAGGATTGCGAGCCGAAGTTGAGGAGCAGCAGGACGTCGGGTTTCGCCGCGATGGCGTTGGTCAGGTAGCCGCTGAATTCCTTCTCGGCCAGCGAGTGGTAGCTGTTGCCGACATGCTCGATGCCCTTCTCCTGGAACACCGCCTTGGCGGCGCTGAGCAGGCCTTCGCCGAACACGTATTGCGGGGTGATCGTGTACCAGCGCTTGGCCTGGGGCATCTGCGCGATCAGGGGCCGGACGGTCTGCGCGATGGCGCCGAAGGTCGGTACCGTCCAGCGGAAGGTGCCGCGGTTGCAGTCGGAGCCGGTGATCTCGTCGGCGCCCGCCGTGGTGATGAAGACGGCGTCGGACTTCGCCGCCTCCTTGCCCATCACCAGGGCCTCGGAGGACAGGATGCCGCCGGCGAAGAGTCGCGTGCCCTGGGCCATCGCCTCCTGCATCTTGCGGGCGGCCGGGGCCGGCTTACCCTCGGTGTCGATGTCGGCGATCGTGACGGTGCGGCCCAGCACCGAGCCGGCTTCCTTCGCGGCGAAGGCGGCGCCCAGCGACGCGTACTTGCCGTTGGCCGCGAAGGCGCCCGAGATCGGCAGGGGCGCGCCGACGACCAGGGGCCCCTCGGCGGCCCGGGCGCTGCGCAGGAAACCCGAGATCGGCACTCCGGATGCCGCGAGGGTCGCCGCCGTCAGCGAGGTTTTCAGAAACGCGCGACGATCCCGCATGACACCGCTCCTCGAGGGCCGAGCCGACCGAACTATCCAAACTATACGTATAGAATATCGGCGGGCGCAGGCCGTCAAGGGGCGGATTTATGGTGCGCTGCACTTGTGCAGATCGCCGGCATACGCTCGAATCTTAGGCGCCCGGTGCCCAAATCGGCGGCGGATATCTTGCGGCGCAGCAGAGATCGGCGGTGATGACGTGGTGGTGCGGGCGCATCGAAGCGCTCTTCGACGGGCTGTCGGTTCCGGCGGGTGATGTCGGAATGGCCGCCTCACACGGCGCCGGCATCCTCCCAGTAGCCGCGGACGTCCGCCGCCGTGGCGGTGAGGTGGACCTGCTCGTCGACCCGCTCGACCCAGGACAGCGGCAGGAGATGGTGCCGGCCATGCGCGACCGGATCGGTCCGAGTCAGCTTGATCAGGGTGTCGCCGTCCAGGTGATCGACCGTGCCGACATGCAGCCCGTCGGACGATCTCACTTCCATCTGCGCCTTGATGTCCGAGGGCTCTGCCATGTCGGCCTTTCCGTGGTGGGGGTTCACCGTCGTCAACAAGCCGGGTCGGCCAAGGTTCAGAGCGGTGTGGGCCGCAACGGCCACCGACCGACCCCTGATCGGAGCCGGGGCGCAACAAACGTGAGTGCGGGCCGCCGGACGATGCCCGAAGGTGGCTCCTTCGCAGGAGGCTCTGGGGGCGGCGGATGACGGCGGCGTGGGACGAGGGGCTCGGCGCGGTGGAGCGGATCATCGCCACGGCCGAGGCACGGCGGATCGAGCAGATGCTCCGCATCGCCGTCCATCTCGCCGAAGATCGGGACGCCGCCGAGGCCGAGGCGGAGCTTGGCCGCACCGAGCGCCTGCTGAAGATCATGCGAGGCCAGCGCACCCTGCTGATCGGCGCGCGGGCGCGCCGGCCGGCCGACGACGGGACCATTCGAGACGCGACCATTCCGGATGCGCTTCGTCCGCCCGATCCGATGCGGGGCAGCCCGACGCCGCCCTGATCTCAGCGGCCCAGCCGCACCGGAAAGCTCAGATCCGTCGTGCCCGCCCGGGTCAGCAAAGGGGCGGGCGGCGGGCGAAACGGGCCGGCCGCCCGGATCAGGGCCGTCGCCCGCTGATCGAGATCCGCCGAGCCGGAGCTGCGCTCGACCGCGACGCGATTCACGAAGCCGTCCGCCGCCACCTGGACCCGGACGGTCACGGTGCGGCCCCGGCCCGGGAAGGCCTGCTTCTGGACGGCCCCGTCGATGGTATCGATGACCTCCGAGACCCAGGCGCGCACCACCGCGCCGGTCCGGTCGCGGGCCTGGCTCGCGACCGTGCCGAGGAGAAGGAGGGCGAGGCCGAGCCCGCGGGCCCTGTCGGCCGCTCTCATCGGCGGTGCTCCACGACGTCGGGACGCGCGGCTCCCGGCCCGTTCCGGGGCAGACGCGCGTCCGCCGGCCTGAGAGATCCCGTCGGGTCGGAAGAGCCGGTCATGTCAGCACCGAACATGCGAACGGCGCAGGGCCTGCGAGGGCCGCTGCGCCGCTGGTTTCGGCCGCCGAGGGGGCGATGACGGCCACCCCCGTGATGCACTCGGACCATCCGCGCCGATGTGCGGCGCGGCACAGGCCCGGCGAAGACGTGCCGGAAACGCCGCGCCTCGGGGGCTGACGGGATGGCGGCAAAAGCCGGCGCGCCTCCCTATCTAAGGCAAAGCCCGATGACGCTTTCATCGTAGAGAGGTTGAACCATGAGCCACGAACGCGCGATCCTGGCAGGCGGCTGCTTCTGGGGCATGCAGGACCTGATCCGGCGCCAGGAGGGCGTGATCTCCACGCGGGTCGGCTACAGCGGCGGCGACGTCCCGAACGCGACCTACCGCGACCACGGCACCCATGCCGAGGCCATCGAGATCGTCTACGACCCGAGCCGGACGAGCTTCCGCCGCATGCTGGAGTTCTTCTTCCAGATCCACGATCCGACCACGCCCAACCGTCAGGGCAACGACCGGGGCCTGAGCTACCGCTCGGCGATCTTCACCACCGACGAGACGCAGCGGCAGATCGCCGAGGACACCATCGCGGACGTGAACGCCTCCGGCCTGTGGCCCGGCAAGGTGGTCACCGAGGTAACGCCGGCGGGCCCGTTCTGGGAGGCCGAGCCCGAGCACCAGGATTATCTCGAGCGGCGTCCCGACGGCTACACCTGCCACTTCATCCGCCCGAACTGGACTTTGCCGGCCCGGGCCTCCACTCCGCAACTGTCCTGAGACGTGAAGGGCGCCCCGCATCCCGGTGCGGGGCGCACCACGACGTGGGGCCGCCCCCTTTCCCAAGTCGCTGACGCAAGTCGCTGATTCACGTCTCTGATCGGTCATGCAGGAGGTGGAGCTGCCGGACAGGATCGAACCGTCGACCTCCGCATCCGCGCCGGCCTCGAAACCGCAACCGATCCAATCCGGTCGGACCCCGCTTCCGGTCGGCACGACATGCATCCGTGTCGATCCCCGGCAACATCCTTTCTGCTCGACACGCGCTGCGAAAGGGTAAGTTGTCGCGCCGACGCAATTTGGTTGCGGGATTTTATAGTTAATTCCGAGCATTTCTCGGCTAAGTAACGATCAATTCACAGAGTTGATTTGAAGTCTCGTCCTTCATCAAGGGCGAGCTCGATGCCTGCAACATACCTCAACGCCGCCGGGGCGCTGCTCTCGGTGGGCGAAACCTATGGTCGTGGTTCCGTCGGAACTGCCAAATCAACCCTTTCGGGGACGACCGGCAACGACGGCCTTCGCACCGGAGGCAATAGCACGCTCACGGGTGGGTTGGGAGATGATACCTATTTCATTTACACCCAAAATGACGTCGTCGTAGAGAACGACCGGGAAGGCATCGACACGGTCGTGTCGACGTCGAAATACTACACACTTCCGAATGGTACCGAGAATCTCACGCTGGCCGGCAATAATTCAAGCGGTGCCGGCAATCACGTCGACAACATCATCAGCGCGCCTGGCACCGGAAGCCACACGTTGAACGGCGGCGCCGGCAACGACGTTCTGATCGGTGGCAGCGGCGTAGACACCTTCGTCGTCACGAAAGGCGAAGGGTCCGATGTCGTGATCGGGTTCGATGCGGCCAAGGACTTTCTACAACTGCAATCCTATTCCAGCCTGACAAGCTTTGCCAAGGTCAAGTCGGCGATGTCCCAGGTCGGGGCGGATACGGTCATCAAGCTCGAGACTGGCGAAACGCTGACCCTGCGCGATCACAAGGTCGAAGATCTGTCCGCGGCGAATTTCCGCCTGCCCGTGGATCTGTCGAAGTATCAGCTTACCTTCTCGGACGAGTTCAACACCTTTTCGGGATCCGCGACCGGAGTCGCGACGACGTGGCAGACGAAGTATCCGCAGGCCGGACTCCGCACCCTGCCCAACAACAAGGAAGATGAATACTATTCCGACAGCTCGGTCGGGGTGAACCCTTTCAGCGTCAAGGACGGCGTCCTCGATATCACCGCCGCGCGCGCGACCCAGGGCGTCGAAACCCCGCTCGGCTCGGGCCTGGATTGGACCTCCGGCGTCATCACCACCTACAAGTCCTTCTCCCAGCTGTATGGCTACTTCGAGGTTCGCGCCCAGCTTCCCGCCGGCAAGGGCTTCTGGCCGGCCTTCTGGCTCCTGCCGGCCGATCTGTCCTGGCCGCCCGAACTCGACGTGTTCGAGGTGCTCGGCGACGAGCCGGGCACGATCTACGCCAGCACCCATTCCAAGGTCGGCGGTCCCAATGTGACCGAGACCCAGACCGTCTTCGGAATCGACACCTCGAAGGGGTTCCATACCTACGGCGTCGACTGGCAGGCGGATACCATCACCTACTACGTCGACAACAACGCCGTCGCCCGGCTTGCGACGCCGAGCGACATGAACAAGCCGATGTACATGCTGCTGAATCTCGCCGTCGGCGATGCAGGCTCGTGGCCCGGGGCCACGGACGCCACCACGCCTGCCGAAGGCCACATGCTCATCGATTCTGTGCGAGCCTATGCGCGGAATCCGGGCGTCGTCGCGGACATCCAGGATGCGTCTCCGGTGCCGGGGGGGCACGATCCCGGAGGATCCAACGCATCGGTGCAGGCGGCAACGCCGTCACAAGGCCTTGCTTCGACGTCTGGGGTCCCTGCTGCAGAGGGGAGCCACGTCACGGCCGTTTATCGGTTCTTCGATACCCGCACGGGCGATCACTTCTACACGAACAGTACTGCTGAGAAGGCGCAGATCCTGCAGACCCTGCCGTGGTTCACCTACGAGGGAACCCCGTGGGCGACCCCGAGCCAGGGGGCCGACACCATCGACGTGTTCCGGTTCTTCGACACCGGCACGACCGCGCATTTCTTCACGACCAGCGTCGGCGAGCGCGACCAGATCATCAAGACCAACCCGTCCTACAAATACGAGGGCGTCGCGTTCGAGGCCTACGCGGATGCCAGCGCGCCCGGCACCGTGACGCTGGAGCGGTTCTTCAACACCAAGACCGGCCAGCATCACTTCGCCGGCAATGCCGAGGAGGCCGCCGGCATCAACCAGGGCGCTGCCGGTGCGGGCTGGATCGACGAGGGCAAGGGCTTCACCGTGCACGCGCCCAGCGACGGCATGCTGTTCGCCTGAAGGCCTTGGCTCCGGCGTCGACCTGGAACATCCAAGGAGCGGAGCTGGCCTGACGGGGAGGCGGGCCCGGTCGACGAAATTTCAGATGCGCAGCCCGCGTCGCGCCACACGCAGGTCGACGGATTGGCGACGGCGCACGCCTGATCACCGCGTCTCCGATCGCCGGGGGACTTGGGGCGGCTCAGTTGGCAGGAGCCTGCGCCGGATCATCGACAATCCGTCCCTCAGGCAGCGCGGTCGCTTCGACGCGTCGCGGGTAAGCCTTCATCTGCCGAGCGGAGGAGGAGCAGCCGACACAAATCGAGGCGATCGCTTGCTGCGCGCTCCGAGCGACGCGCCCGTCGAAGGCGTCCATCAGCGCGGACGCCTTGGCGTTCGCCGCCTCCAAGGCTCCTCTGGTCTGAGGCACGGCCGCCCCGCCCCGGTCGCCCTCGACGGCAAGCGGCGGCAATCTGACGAACATCGGTTTCGGCAACGGCTCTGACAGCGACGGAGTGATCGACGAGATCAGCGCCACGAGGCAGAGGGGTGCTCGGAGCATGGCATCAATCCCCCAGATGGTGCCGCACTCTCAGGGATCTTGCTTTCGCGAAGCTTGTGGGTCCGCTCTGCTGAAGGGGGCGTCGGTTGCGTCACCGCCCGAAGGTCCGGAGCGGTCGAGTGCTGGTCGGCCGCCCCGGCGCGACACGACGTCGGTCGTGTCCACGAGGCGCATGCGTGTTTCGACGTTTCCGGACACGCCCCCGGCGCCAAGCACCACACCACCGCAGAAATCGCACCGGATAGGTGCGGGGGAGGGGGCTGAGGCCGCCGGGACTCGACCTGCCACGACGACGGACGGTGCAAATCCGGTTGTCGCAACGGCGGCGAGGAGATGATCGTGTTCCTTCCCGACTGCAGTCTCGAGGATGCTGCGGTCAAGGCAGAGCAGATCCGAGAGCGCATCGAGGCTCCTTCCGGCAACCATGGCGCGAAGGGTCCCGCATCGCTTGGCGTATTCTCTGTGGCGAGTACGTCCAGCAACAGCGCCGGTTCATCCGCACTTTTGGTGCTGACGGAGTCAGATCTGGCTCTTGAGCGTTGATCCTCACCATGACCGAGGAGGCGTCGGATGCTGATCTCGAACCCGTCTCTACCGACAATGCCCGATGGGTTGCACGTCGATGAACTGACGCTCGATCCGTCCGGACTGTTGCTTCTTGCCCGGACCACCGCTGCGCTGGGCGTCTGTCC
>NZ_JAGHKN010000048.1:0-36260 GCF_023093475.1 Methylobacterium sp. 37f | reverse complement strand
GGGCAGGTTCGGGGGCGGGCCTCACGCGCGGGCCTACGGACCACATATAGCGTGACTCAACCCGAACGGTGGTCTCGGAGATATCCTCCTTAGCGTCAGCCCTGACATCGGAATCCGTGGTAGCCGAAGCCTGATACTCCTTGGCCTCCCGCATCGCCTCGATGAGAGAGGTGCGCCCGCGTCCCGTGACCGCCGAGATCTCCGCGAGGGTCTTGCCCTCCGCCTTCATGTCCAGACCCGCCAAGCCGTCGACCAGCTTGCGGCTGGCCTTGTCGCCGCTCGTCGCCACGCCCGCCCGCAGCCGCTTGTCAGCCTGGCGCTCGGCGTCCGTGCGGGCGATGGCGCCGCCCGGGCCGAGCTGGCGAAGGCCGGCCTCGTCGGCCTCCTCGACCATCACGTTGAGCAGGCGCACCATTTCCGCGGCCGAGTAGTTATAGAGGACGCTCCACTCCTTCTTGTCCCACGTGTCGCGCTCGCCTGCCTCATTGCGGAGCTGTCTCCGCCCGAGGGACCTCAGGCACTCCGTGGCCTCCGCCTCGCTCAGGCCTGCGAGGTGAGCGAGATCGGCCGCCCAGTCAGCCGGGCATCCCCCGTTGATATGAGCGGTGGCATTGGCCGTCAGGAACAGCCAGATCCTGCGATAGCCCTGAGCGATGCCGCCACGGTGCGCCCTGAGCCGGTGCAGGTCGGCGAGGACGTTGGGCCAGTACCCGGCCGGGAGGCGCCTCACCCTGCGGGGTGCCGGGTTGTCGTTGGCGGGCATGTCCGCCTGGGCCTCGGCGCGGGCGGCGCGCATCTCCTGGATACGGGCGCGCGAGTACGGGAGGATCGCATCGGCAAGGGCGCCGAACTCGTATCGCACGATGTCCTGAAACGCGGACGGGAACATGAGGGTGGCCATCCTGCCGTTGGTGGCGTTGATGGCGCCGACGAGGCGGACGACCCGGGCCGCATCGCGGACGCAGCGATCGAGACCGCAATCGCGGAACAGGCGCCACATCGGGGCCATGCGCGCATCGAAGGCGGCGAGGACGGCATCATCCCTATGGCGGCGCGAACGCACCGGCATGCCGGCCGAGTCCAGCGAAGGCCCGTGCAGGGCATCGTAGACCGCACGCACGCGCGCCCACGCGGAGGCACGGGCGCCGTCGCAGATCCAGGTGAGCTGCACGCCGCGGCCCGAGCTCACGTCGATCGAGGGGCGCGGGATGCCGGCGGCGACGATGGCATCGACCAGCATGTCGGCGATCTCGACGGCCGACAGGGCGGCGTAGGGCAGGCCCGCGTGGAAGAAGTCGAAATCCAGGGCGAACGAGCCGACCGCCTTGAGGTTCGTGCCTGCGCGGCTGCGGCCCCAGAACCGATTCAGGGAGACGAATGAGGTCTCCGGACCGAGGAACTCGTGGCACTCGCCGTGATCCGCAACGACGCCGTCGAAGCCCGCCTTGCCGTCGCGCACGACCTTCGAGCCCACGAAGGCGCGACCGACTCTGCCGGGAGGATGCAGCGCATCGAAGTGCGCGCGCCGAAGGGCGGCACGGGAGGCAGGGCTGGGAAGCACGGGATTGGGGACGGGCAAGGCTGGGTTCCTGTGTGCGTAGGCTCCACTCCGCGCACGTGAGGAGACTACCCCTTGGCCAAGCATGCCCCAAGCAACGGCCGCCCCGTCCACCCCCGTTGCTGTCTAACCCTCTCCGCAAGCCTGAAACGTCAGATCGCGTTTAAGCCCATGTTCTCCCATAACCAGCCATGAGCACCGTCGGTTGGCACATTCCTCCGTTTCGGGAGGTAATGGCCCTTGATGGCTGGAAATCAGTTTCATGGGAGGCGGCATCCCATGAGGGATCGCCAAACCCATCATTCGCGACAGGCTGTCGCAGGGTGAATCTATCTTGAGGTTGCGTTACGGCATCTCGGTTGTTCCGCTATGCGCTGGTGTCTCGCCTCCATGGGGCGCGCATGGGCGGTCACGGGGCCGCATTGGACGGGTCATGGGGACACCATGGGCGAGCAATGCGCTGATGGAATGCGGCTGGTTGTATCGCGAGGCGTGACGACCACCCGATAGGCGACGCCAGCGCCTCGCCCGCATGGGTCAACCGAATCGGACCATGCGCCAGCGAGGCGACGGGCACCCGCCTCGTGCGCGCGCGCGTGCCATCCCCCGTGCCCTGGATCGGGACACGCTGCGCCCGCCACCGTGGTCATCATGATCGAGGCGAGCGGTCGGCGACGGATGCCCCCCCCCGGGGGGGGGGCTGGACCTCCGTCCTCGATCGCTTCGAGGGACGGGGGACAGGTGCCGCTTCTAACGAACCACAAGAGCAAGGGTCAGGGGTACTACACAATGGTTTTCCTCGGCCTCGACGCCGAGAGCTGGTGAAGCCTGGGGAAGACAAACGGGGTGGAGCTGAACTCATTCTAGGTGGCGCTCACGAGGGCCAAGCAGCGGGCATTCTTCACCTGCTGCACCGAACGGGGCAGGGCCATCGGGTGGCTTGAGGCCCTGCTCGGCGGGCACGTCCCGAGGATCGAGGGCGGCCCAGCCGCGTAGGAGGAACTCACCTGGGCATTCGTTTCGTGGCTGCTTGTCGAACCGAAGCGAGCGCTATTCGCGTGCTTCCTGGTGCTATGGCCGGCGTCCAGTCTGCACGGTCCTGCTCGATCCCTTTCCGGAACCTCGCGCCTCGCTTCCCCAAGCGGAAAGGCCTCAGGCCTTGGGCTCGCCGATGCCGTCAAGGAGGTCCGGGCCGTCGGTGCGGCGGGCGTTCCACTTGCGGAAGATCGCAAGGACGCTGCGGTCGGTGATGCCGTGACGGGCGGGATTGTTCTCGTCGAGGATGCGCCGGAGCCGGGCGGGGACGTCACGGTGCCAGAACTTGGTGTGGTTGGGGCCGACCTCGCGCCCGAGTTCCTGGTAGGCGCCATTACCGGCCCAGCGCAGGCCCTTGGCGCCGAGCAGGGTACCGATCTCGCTGGCGCGGAAGTCGAGCTTCCGGCCGATGCTGCCCGCGGTGCAGGTGTAGACGACCGCGGCCTCGGCGTTGACGGTGGGCAGGTCGGGGGCGGCGCCCTCGCCACCCACGCGTGCGAAGGCCTCCTCCGCCTTGCCGGTCCGGACGCCATGCATCTCGCCGACGAGGAGTTCGACGCCACGGGTGAGGCGCTTGATGAGTTCGCCCTGTTCCTGGACGCGGGCTGCCTGCGCCCGGCCCTCGGCGCGCAGGATCTCGTTCTGCTCACGGAACTGGGCCGCAATGGTCTCCCCTAGGTCGCGCCGGAAATCCTCCATCTCGTCGAGGGGTTTCCTCGGCGGCGGAAGATGGTGGAGCACGCCCATGGGAGGCTTCTCGCTCATGCGGCGACTGCCTTCGGCGTCCCGTGGAAGGCGTCGAAGGCCGCATCGGCAGCGAGCGCGGCGAAGCGCTCGTGGTCGACTTCCGTGCGGTGCCCTAGCAGGGTGTTGAAGAAGTCCGTGGCGTGCCGGGGCGTGGCATGATTCACTCCGTCCTGGCAGTGTGCGGGGAAGTCAGATGCGGGGCTTGGATCAACGTTCGGGGGCGCTGTTCTCGTATGTGGACCTGGAGGCTCGGGTCCGGTCCGATCATCCCCTGCGGAGCATCCGGCAACTGACGGACGAGGCGCTGGCGTCCCTGAGCGGGTCGTTCTCGACGCTCTATGCGGCTCGGATGGGTCGTCCGTCGATCCCGCCCGAGATGCTGCTGCGGGCCATGCTCCTGCAGGCGTTCTACTCGATCCGCTCCGAGCGGCAGCTGATGGAGCGGCTGGAGTTCGACCTGTTGTTCCGCTGGTTCGTCGGGTTGGGCATCGATGATCAGGCCTGGGATCATTCGAGCTTCACCCGGAACCGGGATCGGCTTCTGGCCGGTGAGATCGCGGCCCAGTTCCTGGCCGCGGTGCTGGCTCAGCCCCGCGTGAAGCGGCTCCTGTCCAGCGATCACTTCAGCGTCGACGGCACGCTGATCGAGGCCTGGGCGTCGATCAAGAGCTTCAAGCCCAAGGATCAGGGCGGCAACGATCAAGGGAAAGGCCCGCCGCCGTCCGCCGGCGGGCGCAACGCCGAGGTCGACTTCAGGGGGCAGACCCGCTCGAACGAGACCCACGCGAGCACCACGGACCGAGAAGCCCGGCTCTACCGCAAGGGTCCGGGGATGGAGGCCAAGCTCTGCTTCATCGGCCACACCCTGATGGAGAACCGCTCGGGCCTGATCGTGGACACCCGCCTGACCTTGGCGAATGGTCACGCCGAACGGATCGCGGCGTTGTCGATGATCGAGCCGAGGGCGGACCGGCCCAGGGCGATCTCGGTCGGCGCCGACAAGGCATATGACGCCGAGGACTTCGTCAACGAGCTCAGGTCGATGAACGTGCGTGCGCACGTGGCCCGGAACACCAACGGCCGCCGCTCTTCCATCGACGGACGAACCACCCGGCACGCCGGCTACGCTCGGAGCCAGAAGATCCGCAAACGCATCGAGGAGGGCTTTGGCTGGATCAAGACCGTCGGTGGCCTGCGCAAGACCCGCTTCAAAGGCCGCGACAAGGTCGGATGGGCCTTCGCCTTGACGGCGGCGGCCTACAACCTGGTCCGCCTGCCCAAACTGCTCGGGGCTCCGGCGTGAGCGTCCTGGGCAAGTGGCGGATCGTCGAGCTGCCCGGCTACGAGGATGACTACGCCGACATGGTCGAGCCCGCCTACATCCTCTTCGAGGACGGTCGCGGTGAGTTCGCCTTCGGGTGTGTCACCGGGGCCTTCGCCGGCGGCGCCGGCTGGCAGGGTGAGTGCGCTGCCGTCGCGTTCGATTGGAATGGCAACGACGAGGGGGACGCGATCTGCGGCTCCGGATCGGCCGAGCTTCAGGCCGACGGCTCGCTCCAAGGCGAAATCCGCGTCCACGGCGGAGACGAAATCCCCTTCATCGCCCGCCGATGGCAGACTTCTTCAACACCCTGCTAGGGCGTCGCGCATGACGGCGTGGGCACGCCTGCGGTCATCGATCTCGATCTGGGCGAAGACCGCCTCCGCCTCGGGGTTCGCGACCCCCGCCGCAAGCATCTCGCGGCGGGCGAGGTAGGGGTCCCGGGCGAGCGCGCGGATGTAGCGGTCGGCGACCTTGCTCTGGGGGACCTTGCCGCGCTCCCAGCGGGTCCAGGTCTTCGGGCCGGTGGAGAGGATCTGCTCCATGTCGGCCTGGCGGAGCCTGTACTTCAGGCGGATGGCGTTGAGTTCGGCGGCGGAGAGGAGCCCGTCCATCTCGCGGATGGCGTTGGCGACGGCGAGCTCGTGCTCGGAGATCTGCGATCCCTGATAGCTGACGTTTCCGCATTCCGCGCAGACCATGCGCCGGTCCTGGATGGTGAGGCTCTTCCCCGACCGCTCGACCACGCATGGCTCGACGCGCTCGGAGACCGCGATCGCCTCGCAGGCTTGGCAGGCCTCCATCGTCATCGATCGATATCCTTCTTGAATGAGGTGACGACCAGGATGTCGGCGTCGCTGACCAGGAGCTTCAGGAACATCCAGTCGGCGCAATCGTCGACCCAGATCGAGTAGTAGTCCGACACCGTGGTGGGGTAGTGCCTACGGGTGGGTTCGGACTTCTTGAAGTGCGTTTCGCCCAACTCCGTCTGGATGATCGCCCTGAGATCGTCGGTGTCCAAGCCCCGGGCACGCAACTCGGCGAAGACGGGATCGAAGAACGAACAGGATTCCTCGTCGATGACGAGCTGGCGAACCTTCGACAGAGGATTGTGCGGCGCCATCCGGCCTCCAAGAGGTAGCACCGTGCTACCCTGATTTCAACCGCGGCATTCTGCTGAGGCCGGCGCCCTTTTCTTGCGACGGCGAACCGTCGGTGAACATGGCACGGAAGCTTTTACGCATCGGCACGAGCTCGGTTCCGGTGCCGTCCGAGGTTGCGGTGGCCCGATTCGCTGTCCGACGTCAGCACCTGTGGGACAGATTGAGGGTCTTCACGAACGGAGGATGGCTGGTTCATCGTAGCCCCTGAGGAGCGAAGATGAAGCAGACATCCGGACCGGCCAAGAAGCCGGCAGAAGCGGTGATCAAGGACATCCGTCGGGCCACACGTCGACAGTTTTCGTCCGAGGAGAAGATCCGCGTGGTGCTGGAAGGCTTGCGCGGCGAGGACAGCATCGCCGAGCTGTGCCGGCGCGAGGGGATCGCCGCCTCGATGAACTACGGCTGGTCCAAGGAGTTCCTGGAGGCTGGCAAGAAGCGCCTGTCCGGCGACACGGCTCGTGCGGCCACCACGGATGAAGTGCGGGATCTGCGCCGCGAGACGGGGGCGCTCAAAGAGGTCGTGGCTGATCTCGTCCTGGAGAACCGTCTGCTCAAAAAAAGCATGAGCGGGGCTGGGGGCGACGAGGCATGAGGTACCCAAGGGGCTTCCCGTCGCGGATCACCTGAGCGCCGGTGAGGATCAGGGTGGTGTTCGCCCCGAAGGAATGTCCCGCTGCGACGATGCGCTTGCGGTCGATTGCGGCGTGGAAGGGACCGGTCCGGTCAAGCAGGCGGTCGAGGCCGAAGCTCACGTCTCGCGTCCGCTCGATAGCCTCGCGCTCGTCCGCCGCGCCGTCGAGGCGGTCGAGGAGCAGGAGCGGGTTGCCTTGCCACAGGGTCTCGTCGCTTCCGACGTGCTGGATGTGCAAGCTGGCCGTACGTTGCGCCGACCATCCCTCACCGAGGTAGCTGTAACCCTTCCGCGAACCGCCCAGCCCATGGGAGAACACGATCAGTGGAACTGGTGCCTTCCGGGTCGCGGCAGCCGGCCAGTAGAGCCGCGCCGGCACCGCGCGGGCGCGTGACGTGTCGACCCATTCGAAGTCGATGACCCGGGCTTCGTCGGGGACAGGTCGCGCCATCGCCGGCAAGCGTGGAAACAGGGCGCTGGCGCTTGCGGCAAGGGCCGTGGCAGCAAACCGACGGCGGGTTGGGCCGCGCGTGGCAGGTTCCAAGACCGTCTCCGAGTTGGACTGGGCGTCGACGATGATGGTCATTCACGTTCCGTGGAACCCGTTAGCAAGCCGAATAGAGCGGAGCCTTGTGTCCCCGGTTTGGCAATGCCGGACCGGACGTATGCCCCCCCCACCCCCTAACCCTAGGCTTGGCGCGACCACCACGACTAACGGGCAACCGGACCATTCATTAGGCTTGGGCGTTCAGCATCCCATGAATGTCGACGATCTCAGACTGAAGCATCCGCGACGATAAGCGGTGCGGCGGCCCCAGGCGCGATATGGTCCGTCCAGGGCATTCGATGAGCAGGCCGCGGACGCGGCCTAGGTCTTGTCTGTCTGGCCGTCGTTCTTGCCGCGGGGTTTTCCATCATCGTCCAGGGCCACGTAGGTGAAGACTCCCTCGGTGACCCTTTCCGGTTGACCCCCCGTGCGGTCCCTGGCCCAGACCTCGATCCTCACGCCCAACGATGTCTCGCCGTCCTCCTGCAAGCTGCAGTAGCAACTGACCTCGTCGCCCACCGCAATCGGGCGCAGGAAGCGCATGGCGTCGATGCTAACGGTCGCGACGCGGCCCTTGGTTCGCTGGGCGGCGAAGGTGCCACCGGCCAGGTCCATTTGCGACACCGTCCATCCGCCGAAGATGGCACCGGCGGCATTCGTATCGCGTGGCATGGCAATGGTGCGTAGGTGCGGACCATCGGAGAGGCGTGGGATCGTGTCGCCCATGTAAGATGCTCCAAGCAGCGAACGTTCAGGCCTGCCGTCCGACAAGGGGTGAGGTCGTGTAGTGGGCCAGTAGGTCCGCCGGGTCCCGGTAAGTGGCGATGCAGCCGGACTGCTTCACCTCCTCATCCGTCCAACCGCCGCTGAGCAGGCCAATCGTGCGTATGCCGGCCTTGCCGGCGGCCTCGGCATCGTAGGGTGTGTCGCCGACCACGATTGCATCGCCTGGCTCGATCCCATCGAGACGCTTTAAGGCGGCCAGGAAGATGTCTGGGTTTGGCTTGCTCTCCTCGGCATCGTCTGAGGACGTCTCGATTTCGATGAGATCCTCGATGTCGGCGATCTTCTTGTAGACCTTGAGCTCGTCCGCCTTGGCGGAGGAGGCCAACGCGAGCCGCTTCCCGTCGGCCAACAGCCGTTCGACGAGCGCCCGGACCTCCGGCAACCCCTTGATCGTCGGCAGGTAGCGTTCCTTCAGGACCTTCGAGCGGTGCTTCTCCAGCGCGTCGCCCTTCTCCGCGATTTCGTCCTCGGATAGGAACACTCGGAGCAGAAGGTCGCCGCCCTTGCCAATTTGCCGCCGAAGGTCCTCGAAGGGGATGTCGTGGCCGAAATCGCGAAAGGCGTCCTGCCAGGCCTGGGCGTGCTGGGGAACGGAGTCGATGAGCGTGCCGTCGACGTCGAAGATCACTGCTGCGGGCATGAAACGTTTCTTCCTCTACCCTTACGGAAGCAGCGGTTCGGGTCGCAAGTTCCAGCTTGAGGGCGCGGCATGACCAGCGTGGCACGCCACTACCGACCCGAGGGGTGCCGGTCGACATCTTGGGGGGTATGAGAGTGCATGCGCCGCTTCCCGCCCGAACGTATCGTCTGCCTGACCGAGGAGACGGTGGAGACCCTTTACCTCCTCGGTGAGCAGGACCGCATCGTTGGCGTCTCCGGCTATGCCGTGCGCCCGCCCCAGGTCCGTCGTGAGAAGCCCAGGGTCTCGGCCTTCACCAGCGCGGACCTGCCGAAGATCCTCGCCCTCGCACCCGATCTGGTGCTTACCTTCTCCGATCTTCAGGCCGGCATCGTCGCCGATCTCGTCCGTGCGGGGATCGCCGTGCATGCCTTCAACCAGCGCAACGTCGCCGGCATCATGGCGATGATCCGCACCCTCGGGGCCCTCGTTGACGCCCGCGAGCAGGCCGAGGCGCTCGCCACCAGCTACGAGGACCGGCTGGCGCGGGTAGCAGACCTCGCCCGCGGGCGACCCCGGCCCCGGGTCTACTTCGAGGAGTGGGACGAACCCCTCATCTCGGGAATCGGCTGGGTGTCGGAGCTCGTTGGCATCGCTGGCGGCGACGACATCTTTCCGGAGCTTGCTCGGCAGGCGGCCGCCAAGGACCGCATCGTAACGCCCGAAGCAGTGATGGCGGCTGCGCCCGAGGTCATCCTGGCGTCGTGGTGTGGGAAGAAGGTCGTGCCGTCCCGCATCGCCTCCCGGGCAGGTTGGGCTGATATGCCGGCCGTAGCGCGGGGGTGCATCCACGAGATCAAGTCGCCCCTCATCCTCCAGCCCGGGCCCGCGGCCCTGACCGACGGCCTGGACGCGATCCTGTCTGCCCTTGGGCATCCACCGGTGCCGGGCAGCCCAACGCTGCCTATCCTCGGCTAGAGCCGTTCCCCTTCGGATTGGGGCCGGCGTACCCGCCACGAACATCCGCAATGGGTGGATTTTTGCCAGTCTGCTTTCGAGCAGAAAGTTCTTGCATATCCCACATTCTTTCGAACTGCGGCGCAAAATGGCTTCGAACTCTCGCGGTCGTCACTCAGCTCTTGCGTCTTCTCCAAACCGGACGCTTTGCGCGTTAGTTCGAGTGGCTCTCAGGAGAACAACGAAGGGACGGAGTTACAGCCCCAGGTGTTGTCGATGCTGAACCAAGGGCGCTCTACCACTGCGACTTCGACAGGATGATGTCCGGTTAATGCAATTGTGCGAGACGAGTGCGAACTTCCGCCCGGGCTAGGCTGCGGCCGAGCTCTAACAGCAGCCTCTCCGCCAAGGCGAGGGCCTCCGGCTCTTCAGCCTCCTGGAGTGACCTGTAACCCGCTAAAATGAAGCCCGCCGCTCGCTCCAGCGGCATAGCCGCTTGATCTGCACTCGTAATGATGAGGGGGCTATGCCCTTCCTCACTGTGTGTAATGTCTACGACAATGCCGCGGCCCGATACCACGGCGCCAGTATCATCTTTGTCGAACTTCCCGCGAGCCAGAATCCGGCGCGTCTGACCGTCGGCCGAACAAACGCGGTGCTCAGCGATAAACCAACCGCCGTATATCGCGCATCGCCAGATTTGCCCCATGACGTGTGCCCGGTCTTCCGGGTGGACGCCGCCGTTGAACGTTTCAAACGGAATGCCCTCCTCAGCCAACTTGGGGGTGAAGCCGAACAGGAAGGCGATCATGGCGTCGCCAGTGACAAGATTTTGGCGGGCGTCGACCTGCCAGCGACCAACTGCATCGGCATCCTCAAGGACAGCTTGCAACTCATCGCGCCATGGATCGACGCCAGTGCCGTCCGAAGTTCGCATTTGCTCAAACGCCTCAGTTCAATCACAGCCCTGGATAATGTAAAACGAAGCTGGGGTACATCAACGTGCGTGCCAAGCTGCTGACACGAGGTGTCATAGCTGATCGTCGCCGGCCATAAAGGCCCTTCCTAAAAGTCGTCGTGCTGCCGATAATCGACGGCAGACGCAGCGGGTCTGCTCCTCAAACTCGTAGCGCCGAGACACACCCACCCCAAGCCGACGCTGCCGGAGCGCTGACGAACAGCTGCTTCGGGGAAGCACTGACGGTGGTCAGAGCGGCCGAGTTGCATCGGGAACCATCCGTCCGCTCTACGACCGGCAAGGGTGGAGAACTGTCTGGCCGCTTTCGGGTACAGGATGTACCGAAGCGGACGGTGTCACCTGTTGTACGCTCAGGAAAGGAAGAACGAGGCCTTATCGTCTCCTGCATGGGGGCGTTTCAACAGCCTGTACAAATCGCTGCGCGGATGGCGCGGCTCAGACGCATGTCGGCCGTCGCTAAGTGCAGCGAGGTACCAAGGCGCTGATCCACGGGCGCGCCCAGCGGCTTGGTGGTTCCATTGGCAGCCACGTGTCGGAGCAGGGTCGTTGCCGTGGGATGGAAGGTGCCTGCCGATGGAACGGCCGCCTCCGGTGTGCGGGCCACGGCGAAGGGCGCTGAGCTCGTCAGGGTGAGCGCGACGACGACGGGGCGAAGGATGGTGAGCATGGCGGGTCTCCAAGTACCGATACTTGGAGTTCGTGGCCCACGACGATGCGTTACCTGATCGACGGCCGGTTCGTGTGATCCCGTACCGTCATCATGCCCGCCCTGAGAGGGTAAGGGCGGTGGCGTGCCGGCGAAACATCGCGTTCTCCACGTTTCCACCGCGTTCCGGCGTCAGGCGTTCCCCGACACGATGCCCGAGATCCGAATGCCGAGCCTCTCGGGACCACGCAGGGAGGCTCCGGGCCTGTAGGGCGGCGGGTCGGCCATGAGTCGGGGGGCGACGAGGCGGCGGCAGAGGGCGACCAGGGCGATCTCGGCCTCGATCCGCGCGAGCGGGGCGCCCATGCAGTAGTGCAATCCGCCGCCGAAGCCGAAATGCTGGTTGTCCTCCCGATCCGGGTCGAAACGGTCCGGATCTCTGAAGCGGGCCGGGTCGCGATTCGCGGCGGCGAAGAGCAGGATGACCGGCGTGCCCTTCGGAATGGTTTGGCCGGCAATCTCGATGGCCCCGAGGGCTTTGCGGGTCCGGAAATGCACGGGCGGCTCGTAGCGGAGCAGCTCCTCGATCACGCGCGGCGCCCGCTCCGGATCGGCGCGCAGGCGCTTCAACTCTTGCGGATGGCGCAGCAGGGTCAGCATGCCGTTGGTGATGAGGTTCACCGTGGTCTCGTGGCCCGCCACCAGCAGCAGGATCGCCGTCGAGATCAGGTCGAAATCGCCCATCACCGCCTTGCCGTCGGGACCCGGCGCGGCCAGGGCGCTGAGCATGTCGGCCGTGGGGCGTCGGCGCTTGGCGCGGATCAGGGCGCGCATGTAGCCGGAGATCGCGTCGAAGGCCGCCACCGTCCGGTGCCGGCTGGCCTCGTCGTGGCGGGCATCGGGCTCCAGGGCGGTGGCGAGCTGCGTCGCCCAGGCCTGGAACTGCGGCTCGTCCGCCTCAGGCACGCCGAGCATATCGCAGATCACCGAGACCGGGAGCGGATAGGACAGGTCCTCGACGAGGCAGACTTCCTTGCGACCGACACAGGCGTCGATGAGGGCGTCCACGTCCCGCACGACCCGCTGCCGCAGCGCCTGCACCCGCGCCACCGAGAACTCGCGCATCACGGCATGGCGCAGGGTGTCGTGGTCCGGCGGGTCGCGGAAGATCAGGGGGCGATGGGCGGTGGCGATGCGGTCCTTGATCGGATTGAGGAGCCAGTCCTTGAGCGGGTTACCGGTGCGCGGGCGGTGGGAGGGTGGCAGATCCTCGGAGCTGAGGCGCGGATCGAAGATCAGGCTACGGATCGCCGCGTGGCCGCTCACCACGATGCTGCCGTCACGCTGGAGCGAGACCGGGGTCTCGCGAAGCCGCGCGTAGATCGGGTAGGGGTCGGCCCGGTTGGCGGGGTCCAGGACCTCGGAAAACAGCGTGTCCTCAGCCATGGCGGGCCTCGATGGGGGTGGACGCGGCGCGCGGTGGCGGAAAGCCCGGTGACATGGCGTGGAAGCCGCCCTGGTCGCTCGCGTCGCGGATCGGCGGAAACGCCTGTCCGGCCGTGATCGCCTCGGCATAGGCGGGAAGCCAGCGGGCCTGATCGAATGACACGGCCGCGATGCTGCGTCCCGCGCGGCCATAAACGGCGAGGAAGCGCCGTGACGCCCGCGAGCCCTGCACGATCGCGACCGCGTCGGCGCCCTCGCTCAAGCCGACGGCCTTGATGTTGATCCCGAACTGGCTCGACCAGAAGGCCGGCAGGTGGTGGTAGACCTGCTGGTCCTCGGGTCCCGCCAGCATGTTGCGCGCGGCGTGCGCGGCCTGCCCGACGGCGTTGCCCCAATGCTCCACCGACATCAGCCGGCCGCCGTAGAGTGCGTTCGGCCAGCGCGCGACGTCCCCGGCGGCGTAGATGTCCGAGCACGGCGTCCCATCGGCGCCGAGCACCCGACAGGCGCCGTCGCAGGTCACGCCGCTGGCGTCGGCCATCAGGCCCGCTCCCGAGAGCCAGTCCGTGGCGCGCGTGGCGCCGAGCGCCACGATCACGAGATCGGCCTCCATCGCGCTGCCATCCGCCAGATGGGCGCGAACGACCCGGCCCGAGGCGTCGCCCGCGAAGCGGAGCACCTGTGCGCCGGCCTGAAAGGTCACGCCGGCCTCCCGCAGGCAATCGGCGATGACGCCGCCGACCCAGGTGCCGAGCGAACGGGCGAGCGGCGTCGAATTGGGATCGACCAGCGTGACCGGTAGTCCGAGACCGCGACAGCAGGAGGCCACCTCGCAGCCGATCAGGCCGGCACCGACGATGAGGACGCGGGCAGGCCCCTCCGCCAACGCGGTGCGCAGGCGGGCGGCATCGTCCCGGCCGCGCAGGGTGAAGATGCCGGCGAGCCCGCCTCCAGAGGCCGGCGGCCAGGGGCGCGCCTGCGCACCGGTGGCGATGAGGAGGCGCTCGTAGGCGAGCACCGCCCCGTCCGCGAGGCGGATCGTGCGCGCATCCCGGTCGAGGGCGATGGCCCCGTGCCCCAGCCGCCACTGCGCATCGAGGGCGACGCGTTCCGGAAGCGCGGTGGCATTCGATGCCAGTTCGCCCGACAGGACGTGCTTCGACAGGGGCGGCCGGTCGTAGGGGCGATATGGTTCGTCGCCCACGATCGTGACCCGGCCGGCATAGCCGTTGCGGCGCAGGGCCTCGGCGCCCCGGAGGCCGGCGAGCGACGCGCCGACGACGACGATGCCGGCCGTCTCCGCCTTACTCACGATACGTCTCCGAATTCGGCCTGGAGGCTGATGGCGCGGACGGGGCAGGCCTGGACGGCCCGCTCGATCTCTCCCCGACGCGCACGCGGCGGAGCCGGATCGTAGAACAGGATCTCGTGACCCCGGACCTCGAAGGCACCGGGCGCGGCGTAGCAGCACTGGGCGTAGCCCTGGCACCGATTGAGGTCGACCACGACACGAAGCGGCGCGGCTTCGCCTGGAACGGGTTCGGTGGGGTCGGTCATGGCGATACCTCGCTGGCGGTCAGAGGCCGAGGAACGGATCGGACAGATCGTCGTCCCGCGGGATCAGGTTGACGACCGATGCCAGGGGCAGGCCGGTCAGGGCGGCAAGGACGAGGCTGGCGGCGAACACGATCGGCCGGGGCGTGCGCCCGCTGTCGCAGTGCCGGTTCGCCGTCGCTCCGGCCAGGACTCGGGCGCAGGCCGGGCCGAAGATCAGGAGAGCGGTCATGCGGCGATCCCCCGGAGGCTCGAACGAGAGCGGACCACCTCGTCGATGCCCGCGAGCATCGAGGACCCAGCGTCCAGCCCTGCGAAGGCGCGTGCCAGGGATGCGGCCCGTGCGCGGTAGCGGGATTGGGCCAGCACCGTTTCGATCGCCTCGCGCAGCGCCGGGATCGACGGCGCGTTGGTCGCGAGATCGAGCCCAGCGCCCGACCAGCCGATGCGAGCGCCGATCTCCGCCTTGTCCTCGGTCAGCCCGGCCGAGACGATCGGCACGCCGGCCGCGAGGGCCTGCGAGACGCTGCCGTATCCGCCATTCGTGACGAGCAGGGACACCTCCGGCAGCATCGCGTCGAAGGGCAGGAACGGCGCCACGCGGGCATTCGCCGGAAGGGGGCCGCGCAGGGCCTCGACGGGGCGCCCGCCCGTGGTCGCCACCACCAGCAGGTCGTCGCGGTCCGCCAGGGCCGCGAGGGTCGGCTCGATCAGTTCGCCAAAATCGGCATTCGCCAGGGTGCCCTGCGTGACGAGGACAACGGGCTTGGCCCGGTCGCGCGCCTGCCACCAATCGGGGAGCTCGACCTCGACCCTCAGTGCCGGCAGCAGGCCGGTGAAGCGCAGGTTGGGCGGCAGCGTCCCGAAATCATACTCGAACTCGGGCACCGTCGGCTGGAGGAACAGGTCCGGCAGCACGGCGATGGAGTGCGGCAGCGAAGCCGGCAGGGGCGGCAGGCCGAGTTGCGCCAGCTGTGCGTCCCCGTAGGCGCGCACCGGATCGACGAAGGCGGCATCCATCCCGGCCTTCAGGACCGCGTAATGGGCGCGCTCGGCGTCCGTTCGGGCCGGCGGCAGGCCGAGGCCGACCGGCGCGTGGTCCGGCCGGTCGAGGAACAGGAAGCTGACGTTGAGGACGACGATGGGCGGACGCTGCGCGGAGGCGAGCAGCATCGGCAGCACGCCGAGGAACAGGCTGCCGGCGACGATCACGTCGGGCCGCTCCGCCTCGACGAGGCGACGCAGGGCCTCGGCCTGGACCGGAATCGGATCGATGAAACGGCGCGCGAACTCGCGCCGGTAGCGCTCGGGGCCGGCCGGCAGGTCGGTCTCGCGATACGCGGCGGCATCGCCGTCGTCGTAAGCCGAGAAGCGCAGGCCTGCCGACTCGACCTTTTCGCGGTATCGCTCGGCGGTCGTCAGAACGACGCTGTCGCCGCGGGCGGCGAGACGCCGGCCGAGGCTGAGAAGCGGATTGATGTGCCCGGTCAGGGCCGTGGCGGCGATCAGCACCTTCATGGCGGCGCGTCCTCGATGCGTCGGTTGCGATACCGAGACCATCGCTGCGGTGCACATCCGGGTTACGGGCGAGCGCCCGGCCTGGTGCGCTGGCGCACCGGGTTCCCCGACCCGACTCATGAACGCAGGGGTCCGCTGCCCTCGGTCCAGGCGCGCAGACGGCCCTGGGCGAGCGCTTCCTGCGTATGGCGGTACCCGATCCCCGCGATGGCCTCGAAGCTCGACCAGGCCCGCAGGTCGATGCCGGCCAGCGGCGGCTTGAGCAGGGCGGCGGCGTGGCCGACCGCCATCATCGATTGCGCGTCGCCCGACACGGTTGCGGCCCGCAGCAGCAGGGGCGCGATGCCCGGCATGGCGGCGGGCGCGCCGAGCATCCGCCGGATCAGACGTCCGCGCCAGGAGCGCACCGGCATGTCGCCGAAGGCGCGGTCGCTGCCGACATCGACGGCGAGCACCGGTCCCCGCTCCAGGCCGGCCAGAACGTCGGCCGGCAGGTTGTTCATCATGCCCCCGTCCACCAGGACGCCGTCCTCGGTGCAGACCGGGGGGAGCAGGCCCGGAATCGCAATGCTGGCTCGTAAGGCGCCAGGCAGGTCGCCGCTGCGGTGGACCATCGCGGTGCCGGTCGTCAGGTTGGAGGAGACGCAGAGGAAGGGGAGCCAGAGATCCTCGATCCGGGCGCCGCCGAACCATGCGGCGAGACCCGCGTCGACCTTCGCCCCGCGGGTCAGCGCGTGGTAGGGCAGCGTGTAGTCGTTGAGGGGATTGTTGCCGACGAAGAACGCGACCGTCCGTGCGCGGATGCGGTCGATGCCGAGACCCATGGCGAGGCTGGCCGCGACCACCGCGCCCATGCTGGTTCCGCCGACGAAGTCGGGGGCGCAGCCGGCCTCCTCGAGGGCCTGCAGCACCCCGAGATGGGCAAGGCCGCGCGCGCCGCCGCCACCGAGGACGAGGCCCCGGGCCGAGCCGCTCGCGAGGCGCGCGAGCCGCTCGAGATCGCTCACGTTGCCGGCCCGCACCGGAATGCGCAGGGCGGCGGGCAAGGCCGCGACATCGGGATGGACAGGGCGGGGCAGAACCGCATCCGCGTCCTGCGGGACGGCGAGATCCATCCGGATCCAGTCCGACCGCAGGCTCCCGAGCCAGGCGGCGGCCCCGTCGCGGGGCGACCGGCCGGGCTCGGCGAGCAGCAGGACGTGGTCCGCGTGGCGCAGGCAGAGCCGGCACCACGGGCAACCGACCTCGTGGGCCAAGAAGATCGTGCGGGCGTGGCGGGTCTCGTAGTCGTGGAACCAGGTCTCGTCAGCGCCCTCCGGCCAGCGTGTCAGGCAGCCGGTGCGGCCCGGCAGGGTGGCGTCGAAGGCCGCCGCCAGGGCGTTCCCGAAAGCCGCCGCATCGAGCCCTTCGGTGACGGCGAGCACGGCGAAACTGCGTGGTCTGTGCCGCACCGTCTCGCCCTCCTGGCCGGCACGGATGCGCTCGGTAAGAAGCCGCGCGAAGTAGAGCAGCATCCGGGGATGATGCCCGACCACCGCCTCGAAATCCGCGCGGGCCAGCCGCAGCAGATTGGAATCCCGCAGGGCCGTGGCGGTGGCGGATCGGGGGGCCGGCGAGAGCAGGGCCATCTCGCCGAAGCTCTCGGGCGGGTTCAACCGGGCGATCCGGCGGGACGGCCCGATGGCACCGTCGGTCGAGATCCCGATGGCACCGGACACCAGGGTGTAGAGCGCGTCCCCGGCCTCGCCTTGCGCGAACAGCGTGCTTCCGCCCGCCACCGCCACCGGGACCATACGCGCCCGCACCGCGGCGGCGGCCTCCGGGTCCAGGCCGGCCAGGAACGGGATGTCCGGTGCCGTCATGGCTGCCGCTTGAGCATGGTGGCGGCCCGGGCATATCCGCCGTCGGCGCCATCGACGAAATGGACATGGTCGTCGCGCAGCACGGAGGGCGTGATGCAGGTCACCACCGCGGCCTCCTGGCGGTGCAGGCCGTACCGCACCAGCCCTGCCGTCTGTGCGGTGGCGAGCCGCGCCTCGATCCGATCCGCCGTCGCGACCGGACAGGTCACGGTCAGGCGGAGCCCGTCCTCGTATTTCCGGAAGTCGGCATTGGCGGCCAGCCGCCGTCGATAGTGGCGCGGCGAGAAGCGGCCGAAGGGCACGCCGAGGCGGAACAACGCGAAGGTCGCGCTGCGCGACAGGAACAGGCTCGCCAGGCGAAGCCAGCGCGACCCCGCCAACAAATCTTGTCCGCGCGCGTCCTCCCGAAGGCCCGACCAGGGCGGCCGCATCGCGGGACCGGAATCCGGCAACGGGCGCCCCATGCCGGGGCTTGCCTCGACTACGGCCAGAACTTCGCCGAGGACCGCCAGCACGGCGCTCCGGTCGGCGCCCGCCTCGGGCAGGACGATGAGGGAGAGAACCAGGCCACCCTGGGCCGGCACCGCCTCGAACCGGCAGGACAGACCGGTGAGGTCCGGCTTCGCGCCACTTGCGGCCGCCGGGATCGCGTGGAGCCCACCCTTCAGCGCAGCCTCCGCGTAGGCGAGGCCGCCGCCGGAGAACATCGCGTAATCGACTCTGGGAGAGGCGGCGTAGCGCGCGATCCGGAGGTCGTGTCCGGCGGCCCGCACCGCCGAGACCGGCATCAGCCCGGCCCGCAAGGTGAGGTCGAGCGTCTCGCCGACCCAGGTCACCGTCGCGGCCAGAACCGCCTCGACCGTCTGGCGATGCTCGGGTGAGACCAGCAGGGTCGCACCGTCGCCCCCGAAGACGAACGGCGTGTCGGCCTCCGGCAGGGCGTTGCGCACGCCCGCGATCAGGGCGGCCCCGGCGATGTTCACGGACCGGTAGCGCCCCTCCTCAATCGCGCGGGTGGACATCACCACGTCGCAGAGGGCGATCCACCACGTGTCCGGCACCGGGAAGTAGAAGGCTTCATCGAGCACATCCGAGAACCGCGTCAGGCGCGGAACGGCGGCGTAGCGGAACGGGAGCGGGGCGAAGGTTTCCTCAGGCTCCATCGGCAGACCACGGGGCATGGCCGAAGCGGATACGCCGTCGGGGCGGACTTGCTGCGCAGGCATCGCCGAGCATCCCTTCTCCTCCGATGGCGATCGCCCCCCCCGGAGACCTTCGCAGGGCGAGACCTTCGCAGGGCGAGCGTGCGTCCCTGACGAGGTTTCGCCGACCGGCCCGTCACGGTTACATGGAAATCGGAAGTCCCACCCGCGTGTCGCGCGCGGCAGACGGAGATCCGCCGCCCGGACGCGATTCGGTCAGCTTCGCTCGAATGCGTCGTCGAGAACAGCGTTACGGTTCTTTGACATCAGGACTTCGGCGAACCGGGCCCTGCGACCCGTACAGACCCACCGATAGACTGTAACCGGGCGTCGCCCGCGACGAATGACGGGTATCCCGCCGCGTCACGGAGTACGCCATGTCGTCCCGCCTCACGTCTCTTCTCCTCGCCCTGACGTCGGTCATGCTCGTGTCCGGGCCTGTGCTCGCCCGGCCCGTGGTGGTGGAACTGTTCACGTCGCAAGGGTGCTCGTCCTGCCCGCCGGCGGAAGCGCTGCTCGGTGAGTTGGCCGGTCGCGACGACCTTCTGGCACTGGGATTCCACGTCACCTACTGGGACGATCTCGGCTGGAAGGACACCGCCTCCTTCGCGGGCGCGACCGAGCGGCAGGCGACCTATGCGGGGCATCTCGGCGAGGGAAATTTCACGCCGCAGCTCGTGATCGACGGCCGCAGGAGCGTGGTGGGATCGCGCCGTGCGGAGGCCGCCTCGGCCGTCGCGGCGGCCCGGGCCGAGGTGAGCACCGGAACCGAGGTCGCGATCGCGCGCCGAAACGGCCGCATCGCCGTGACGGTCGGGTCCGGCAAGGGCAGCGCCCGTGTGATCCTCGTCGGCTTCGACCGGTCCCTGCGCACCCCCGTGGCCCGGGGCGAGAATAGCGGACGGACCCTCGTGCAGGCCAATGTCGTGCGCTCGCTGCGCACCCTCGGCACCTGGTCGGGCGAGCCCCTGCAGTTCAGCGAGGCGTTGCCGGCCGGGCAGGATGCCGCCGTGATCGTGCAGCAATCGGACGGCCGCATCCTCGGAGCCGCACGCCTCTCGCCAGGGGCTTGAGACATGCCCCTCTGGAACGACGAGCCAAGTCCTGGCGCCTTGCGTCATACCCGCCTGATCGACGCGCTGGCCCGCGGCCTCGTTCCCGTCCGGCGTCTGCGCTCACCGCTCCGGCGGATGCTCGGCTGGCTGCTGGTCGTCGCTCTCCCCGGCGCCGGCCTCGCGGCGGTCGCCGACCTGAAGGGGGCACTTTCACGCCACGCTGGCGAGCCAGACCTCGTCCTGGCAGCCGTCGGATCGATTGCCACCGCCGTCACCGCGGCGGCGGCGGCGATCCTCGCGACGCTGCCCGACCGTGATCCGCGCTGGGCCCTTTTACCCGCGCCGAGCCTTGCGCTCTGGATCGGGGCGAGTGTCTCCGGCGCAGGCGCGGAGCATGGAGCGCCGATCGCCCTGTCGGAAGCCTGCGCCTGCGTCGGATTCATCCTGGGGCTCGGCGTTCCCTTCGCGCTGCTTCTCGCCGCGATCCTGAAGGGCGGCTACGCCCTCCATCCATCCTTAAGCGGCGGCCTCGCGGGTCTGGCGGCGGCCTCCGCCGCGGCGTCGATCCTGGGCCTGTTCCACCCCTTCGCCATGGCGCTGAATGACCTCGCCCTGCACGCGCTCGCGGTGGCGCTGCTCTCCGGAGCCGGGGCCGGGTTCGGCCGGCGCCTGCTTCGCGCAAGTGCCTGAGGATGGTCCCGATCGCTCCCGTCCGGCGCAGTCTGCTCGCCTGCCTCGCGCCGCTCTTCCTTCTCGGAGCTTTCCCCGCGCAGGCGGCATCCACCGCGTGGATCGGCGACGACCGAGCGGCGGTGCGGCTCGTGACGGCCACGGACGCCGTGGACAACGGATCGCCCGTCGAAGCGGGCCTCGAGTTTCGGTTCGGTGAGGGCTGGCACGGGGCGTGGCGCAGCCCGGGCGATGCCGGCTTGGCCCCGACCTTCGACTGGAGCGGATCGGACGGGCTCGTGCTCGAATCCATCGCCTGGCCCGCACCGCGACGCCTCACCGTCGGCGACCTCCAGACGTTCGTGTACGAATCCGGCGTCGTCCTGCCCCTTCGCTTCACACGGCGTGGCGACGGGGCCGCGCATCTGCGCCTGCGCCTCGTGCACGCGGTCTGCGGTGAGGTCTGCGTGCCCTATCGCGCGACCCTCGAACTCGCGCTGCCGGCGGGACCGGATCGCCCCTCGGCGGAGGCGGGACTGATCGATGCCGCCCGCGTGCGCGTTCCCGGGCCGCCCGAGGCTGCGGGCTTCGCCCTCGTCGGGCAGGCCCGGGAGGGACCGCCGAACGACCGGCGCCTGGTCCTGCGGGTGACCAGCGAACGCCGAGCCTTCGTCGCGCCGGATCTGTTCGTCGAGGGTCTGACGGGCGTCGTGACCGACCCTCCGGAAATCGCCCTGGCCGACGGTGGCCGTGCGGCCCGGCTCGCCCTGAGCCTGCCCCCGGACGCTGCGGATAGCGCGCTGCGCATCACCCTGGTCGATGGCCTGCGCAGCGCCGAAGTCACGCTCCCGGCCACGACCGGCACCGGCTGGGGTGCGTGGCTCGCCATCCTGGCGACGGCCCTGCTCGGCGGTCTCGTCCTCAATGCGATGCCCTGCGTCCTGCCGGTCCTGTCCCTGAAGGCCTTCGCGTTGACGCGGGCAGCCGGAGCGCAGCGGGGGAGCGTCCGGGCCGAACTGCTCGCGACGGCGGCGGGCATCCTCGCGTCCTTCCTCGCCATCGCCCTGGCTCTGATCGCCGTGAAGGCCTCGGGGGCCAGCGTCGGCTGGGGCATCCAGTTCCAGGCACCGTGGTTTCTCGCCGGCATGGCCCTGCTCACGGCGCTGTTCGCCGCGAGCCTGTTCTCGTGGGTGACCCTCGGACTGCCCCGCCCGCTGGCCGCCCTCGGATCCCTGCGCGGGTCCGGGCACCTGTCGGAGGCCTTCCTCACCGGCGCCTTCGCCACCCTGCTGGCCACGCCCTGCTCGGCACCGTTCGTCGGAAGCGCGGTGGGCTTCGCGCTGACCCGGGGACGTTTCGAGATCCTGACGGTCTTCGCGGCGCTCGGCCTCGGAATGGCGCTCCCCTTCGTGCTTCTTGCGCTGAGACCGGGATGGACGCGCCTGCTGCCGCGACCCGGCCCCTGGATGATCCGGCTTCGAAGCGGGTTCGGCCTTCTTCTCCTCGGAACGACCGTATGGCTCCTGACGGTCTTCGCCGAGGTGGCCGGCATCCCTCGGGCGATGGGGTTGGCGGGCATCCTGGCCCTTCTGCTCGGCTGGCTCGCCCTGAGCCGACGGCCGCGCGTTCCCGATCGTCGCCGAAGCCTGGTCACCGCGGCCCTCGTCCTCGCGCTCGTCTCGGTGACGGTGTGGCCGCGCAGCTCTGGAATGACCCCGGTGGCTCAGGTGGAGGACGGACCCTGGCGCGCCTTCGCCCCCGAGGCGATCCCCGCCCTGGTGGCGGAGGGCAAGGTCGTCGTCGTCGACGTGACGGCGTCCTGGTGCCTGACCTGCCGGATCAACGACGTCACCACCCTCGATCGCGCGGAGACCCTTGCGCGCCTGTCGGCGCCCGATGCGGTCGCGATGCGGGCGGACTGGACCCAGGCAGACCCGGCCATCCTCGCCTTCCTGCGCCGCTTCGGACGCTTCGGGATCCCGCTTGTGGCCGTCTACGGGCCCGGCCTGCCGCGCGGCGAGGCCCTGCCGGAACTTCTGGCGCCGGCAACGCTACGGGACGCCATCGAGCGAGCGGAGCGCGAGAGCCCAGACAAGATCACGACGGATTTTTCGCCCTGACCTGTAACCGTCGTCGGCACCCCTTCGAAAGACAATCCAGTACCGCCAAGATTTTCGGTACACCCCAGAAGGATCGCCTCACATGAGCACTCTCTTCCGCGTCGCCGCCGCTCTCGTCCTCGCCACCGCCGTCTCCGGTGCTCCGGCTTATGCCGTCGATTCCATGGCTAAGGACGGGATGGCCAAGGACAGCATGTCGAAAGACTCCATGGCCAAGGACGGAATGAAGAAGGACGGGATGAGCAAGGATTCCATGGCCAAGGATTCCATGGCCAAGGACGGCATGGCCAAGGATTCGATGGGTAAGGACGGCATGGCCAAGGACTCGATGAAGAAGTAAGTTCGGCCTCATGCGGACGGTGCGGGTCGGCCATTCGGGCCGCCCGTTCCTCATGCCGGGTTCTTCCCGGCTCTCCCCGCAGCGTCCGGAATCCCCGATCCCATGCCCGTTCGATCAGCGGCCTTGTCCGGCGAGGCAGCCCTGTCCGCCGCGATGCAGGCGGCGCAGGTCGGCGATGCCGCCGCTTACCGGGCACTCCTGCGCGATTGCCTGCCGGTGATCTCCGCGATGGCACGGGCCAAGGGGGTTCAGGGAGCGGCGCTCGACGACGTGGTGCAGGACACCCTGCTCACCCTTCATCGCGCGCGGGCGACCTACGATCCGGCCCGGCCGTTCCTGCCGTGGTTGCGCGCCATCACGCAGCGGCGGGCCATCGACGCGTTGCGCCGCAAGGGGCGTCGTCCGCAGGAAGTCCACGAGCCGCTCGCCTATGAGGCGCGTGCCGACGACGGCCCTGGGCCGGGTGACGACCTGGCGCGTCGCGAGCGTGCAGCGATCCTCGCTGCGGCCGTCGCGCATCTCCCCGAAGGACAGCGGGAGGCGATCGAGCACATCGCCCTGCGCGAATTGTCCCTCGACGAGACCTCGACGCTCACCGGGCGGACCAAGGGGGCGCTCAAAGTCAACTTCCACCGTGGTCTCAAGGCCCTCCGCGTATCGCTCTCATCCCGCAAGGAAGACACGGATGTCTGATCCGGTCACCCAAGACCCGGTCACCCAAGACCCGGTCACCCAAGACCCGGCCAGCCGAGACCTTTCCACCCACGATCTCGTCGAGGATCTGGCCCGGTCGCTGACGCCGGTCCGCCGGCTCCCGGGCCCGGGGCGCCGGACCCTGGTCTGGTCCGGCGCGGTGCTCACGGTGGGCCTCCTCCTCGTGCCGATGTCCGACGTCTCGGGATTGCGGGCGCGTCTCGGTGTGCCGGACCTGCACTGGGCGGCCCTCGGGGCGATCCTCACGGCCATCGCGGCTGCGCTGGCGGCCTTCCAGAGCAGCGTGCCCGGCCGAAGCGCGGCCTGGTCATGGCTGCCGCTCCCCCCGCTCGTCCTCTGGCTCGGCGCCAGTGGCCTCGGCTGCCTTCGTGGTTGGCTCGCGCCGGCCGCCAACCTCGCCGAGCCGGAGGAGATGCGGGGCTGCTTCGTGTTCCTGATGGGAGTCTCGCTGCCGCTGTCCGTCCTGCTGGTGCTGATGCTGCGGCGGGCCTGCCCGCTTCGCCCCAATCTCACGGCGGCCCTCGGGGGACTTGCCGCAGCCGCGGCGGCGGCGGCCTTGCTGGTGCCGTTCCATCCGCACGACGCCACCGCGACGGACCTGCTGGTCCACCTCGTCGCCGTCCTCATCGTCGTCGGCCTGAACAGTCTTTTCGGCGGCCGCCTCCTCGACAGAAATGCCGGACCGCGAGGCCGGCCTGTAACCGGCTCGATCCGCAAGGCGAATGACTGACCAGAGCCTCCGGCAAGGAGCCCGGCATCAAGGAACTCGGCACCATGGACCGCAGACAGATCCTCACCGCCGGCGTCTCGGCACTCGGCATCCTGACATTCCTTCGCGCCGCCGGAGGGTCCCTGGTCGGCGGCCCCGCCGCGGCCGAAACCTTCGCCGTCGCGAAGAGCGAGGCCGCTTGGCGGGCGCAGCTCGGGTCCGACGGCTACGCGGTCCTGCGCCGGCACGGCACCGAGCGCGCCGGCTCGAGCCCACTCAACGCCGAGAAGCGCGCCGGTCGTTTCGCCTGCGCCGGGTGCGACCAGCCGCTATTCGCCTCCAGCGCAAAGTTCGAGAGCGGAACCGGCTGGCCGAGCTTCACCGCCCCCCTCGCGGAGGCCGTGGGCACGACGACGGATTCCAGCCTGGGGATGAGCCGGACGGAGGTGCATTGCCGGCGCTGCGGCGGGCATCTCGGCCACGTCTTCGCCGACGGACCCGCCCCCACGGGACTTCGCTACTGCATGAACGGCGTCGCGCTGCGCTTCGAGCCCGCCTGACCGATCGCGTCTTTACCGTCCCGCAAAGGACCACCCCAAAGGACCACCCCCATGTCCCAGATCGTTAAGCCCGCGACCGTTCCCCCGTATCGCTCGCGCCTGACGGGGGCTTTCGGCGGCGGTGTCCTGGCCCTGTTCGGCCTCGTCCTCTCCATGACGATCGAACGGGCCGGCGCCGAGGAAGCGAGCCGGCGCCTGCCGGCCGCCGCGACACCGGCGCGTGAACCCGCCCGGCTTCAGAGCGCGGTGTTCGCCGGTGGATGCTTCTGGGGCGTGCAGGGGGTGTTCCAGAACGTCCGCGGCGTCACCCAGGCGGTTTCGGGCTATGCCGGCGGAGACGGAGCAAGCGCGAACTACCAGGCCGTCTCCAGCGGGCGTACGCGACACGCCGAGGCGGTCCGGGTGACCTACGATCCACGCGTGGTCTCCTACGACACGTTGCTCCGGGTCTTCTTCTCCGTCGCCCTCGATCCGACGCTGGTCGATCGGCAGGGGCCGGATCATGGCCCGCAATACCGCTCGGCCCTGTTCCCGGGCAATGCCGAGCAGGGCGCCGTGGCCCGCGCCTACATCGCGCAACTCGACGCCTCCGGAGGCTACGGTGCGCCGGTCGCCACCCGGATCGAACTCGGTGCTCCGTTCTACCCGGCCGAGGCCTACCACCAGGACTTCATGGTCCTGCATCCCGGACACCCGTACATCGTCGCCAACGACGCCGCGAAGGTGCGCGACCTGAAACGCTTCTTTCCCGAATTCGCCGCGCCGGCTCCGGCCCTCGTCGGACACGACCCCGCCTGACGCGATCCCACGCCTCGGGCTCGACGGTCCGACAGCCACCACCTCTTCAGGACGGTCCCGATGTATCCCTCTTCGCCGCGGGCCGAGCGCCCGATCCACCCCCTGGTCGTTCGGATCACCCATTGGGTGAACGCCTTGGCCATGCTGATCATGATCACCAGCGGATGGCGCATCTACAACGCCTCGCCGATCTTCGGCGATTGGGCGTTCCCGAAATCGGTCACCCTGGGTGGCTGGCTCGGCGGGGCCCTGCAATGGCACTTCGCGGGGATGTGGCTCCTCGTCGCCAACGGCCTCGTCTACCTGACCTATGGACTGATCTCGGGCCACCTGCGCCGGCGCCTCACGCCCCTGCGGCCGCGCGAGATCGGGCATGATTTCGTCGCCGCCCTGAGGTTCAGGCTTCCCCACGACCCGGGCGTCTACAACGCCGTTCAGCGTCTCCTCTACGTCGCGGTCCTGCTCATCGGAATCGTCATCGTGCTCTCCGGTCTCGCGATCTGGAAGCCGGTCCAGTTCGCGCCCCTGACGGCGCTGATGGGCGGCTACGACACGGCGCGGATCGTCCATTTCCTCGCCATGGCCGGCATCGCCGGCTTCGTGGCAGTGCATCTCGCCCTGGTGCTCCTGGTTCCCAGGACCCTGCCGACCATGATCATCGGCCGGGAGATCCATTTCGGCCGCAACCGCGTGGTGAAGCTATGACGCCCCTCGATCGCCTTCTCCGCCGCCCGCGTCCGGATCTCACGGTCCCTGGGACGCCCCTCGTCCGCGCCGACCGACGCCTGTTCCTGCGCGGCGGCCTCGTCGCGGCGGGGAGCCTCGCGCTCGGCGGTTGCGACATCTCGGACAACCCGCAGGTGGAGAGCATCCTTGGTGGGATCTCGCGGCTGAACGATCGCGTCCAGGGTGCCCTCTTCGGGGGCACGCGCCTGGCCCCGACCTTCGCTGTCTCGGAGATCACCCCGGACTTCCCCTTCAATGCCTATTATCCGGCGAGCAAGATCCGGGTGATCGACGGGTCGACCTGGAAGCTCGGACTCGCCGGTCTCGTCGCCGACAAGGCGCCGTGGACCCTCGACCGCCTGAGGACCCTGCCGCAGGAAGCGCAGATCACCCGCCACGTCTGCGTCGAGGGCTGGAGCGCCATCGGGCAATGGTCGGGGGTCCCGTTCCGGACCTTCCTCGAACGGATCGGGGCCGACACGACCGCACGTTACGTCCGCTTCGCCTGCGGGGACGATTATTGGACGAGCATCGACATGCCGAGCGCGCTTCACCCCCAGACGATCCTGGCCCTGGACTACGCCGGCGCACCCCTGCCGCCGAAATACGGCTTTCCGGTCAAGCTGCGCATTCCGACGAAGCTCGGGTTCAAGAACCCCAAGCACATCATGGCCATCACGGTGACGAACGATTACCCGGGTGGATACTGGGAAGATCAGGGCTACAACTGGTTTTCCGGGCTGTAGTGAGTCTGAACGTGAATCGCCCGATATCCGCCGATCGGTGTCATGTGGACCGCCGCTAAACGGGAGTTGCCGAGCGGTTTGGCGGCCACCGGCACGGAACGGCATGAGGTTTTGAAATGCTGAAATTCTTCTTCAACGGCTCTCCGAACCCGACGAAGGTCGCGTTGCTGCTGGAGGAGCTCGGACTGCCCTACGAGCCCGTCCCGATCGACACCCGCAAGGGTGACCAGTTCGCGCCTGATTTCCTGGCCCTCAATCCGAACGGCAAGGTGCCGGTCCTCGTCGACGACGCGGATGTGATCTTCGACAGCAATGCCATCCTGCTCTACCTCGCCGAGAAGACCGGACGATTCCTGCCGCCTTCGGGTGGCGACCGGGCTCAACTCCTGTCCTGGCTGATGTTCGTCGCGACGGGCGTCGGGCCGTTCTCCGGCCAGGCGGTCCATTTCCGGCACTTCACCCCGGAACAGGTGCCCTATGCCCAGGCGCGCTACAGCTTCGAGGCGCGCCGTCACTACGATATCCTGAACGCACACCTCGCCCAGCGCCGCTACCTCGTGGGCGACGCCTACACCATCGCGGACATGAGCGCCTGGGGATGGGCCCGCATGATCCCCTTCGTCCTCGGCGAGACGGCCTGGGCGGAGCTGCCCCACCTCAAGCGCCACCACGACGAGATTGCTACCCGCCCAGCCGCCGCGCGTGCTGCCGGCCTCAAGGACCGCTTCCCCTTCAAGCCCGAGATGGACGACGAGGCGCGCGCCAACATGTTTCGGCATCTCAAGTCCTGACAATCGTCTTTGCCCTCGAACTCCGCCGTTGCTGGGCATCGCCCCATCCGGCGGAGGCATCAGAGCGGGGATAGCTGACGAGCCCCTTCGACCATTTGAAACGGTGATCAAGCGACCAAGGGTCTACCCGGTCACACGCACCCGCACCCGGTGCCAGCAGGTGCAGAGGTAGCCTTTGTGGTTCCATGTATCGTCCGGTAGCGCCGGCTGCGTCTGGCTGGCCGCGTCCCAGGCGCGGACAGCAAGCTCGTGCTCGCCTGGGGGCAGGTCGAGGTCCACGCTCCAGAACGTCCAGGCGAACGGCGCATCCGGCTCGTGCTCCAGATCTGCCTGCAGCCAGGACCGGCCTCCGTTCCCGGAGACATCGACGCGGACGATGCCCCTGTCGCCGCTCACCGCGTAACCGCGAACCCTGTTCCGTCCGGCCGTGAGTGCGGCTCCGCGGTCCGGCTCGCAGATCGCGGCGTTGAGCGGCATCGTGTCGATGGTGTGTCCCTTGGTCGGATCCGCCGTCTCCGCGGTCACGTCGGACGGGTACAGCTTGTAATCGTCGGCCTGGATCGAGTTGTCGGACGGATGGTCCTGCACGGCGAGGCGCCGGAGCCATTTGGGGCTGCGCACGCCGGCATATCCCGGCACGACCGCACGGACCGGGAAGCCGTGCTCGGGCAGCAAGGCTTCACCGTTCATGGCGTAGGCAAGCAAGGTCTCGGGCGCCATGGCCTTGCCCAGTGGGATCGAGGCTCCGTACGGGTGACCTTCCACCATGTCGTGGCTCTCAAAGGCCACATGGAGATCCGCGCCATCCGCGACACCCGCGCCTCGCGCAGGAGGTCGCCGAGGCGGACCCCGGTCCATTCGGCCGTCCCGATGGCACCGGCATCCCATGGGTCGCCGGAGACCGGGGCAACCGCTCGCATGTCGGCGAGCCGATTGCCGGCACATTGCATCGTTGCCGTGACCGTGGCTTCCGGGAAGCGGGTACGGAGGTCGCGCAGCGACAGCTCCAGCGTGACACCGGCTCCGCCCTCGACGGTCAGGCGCCAGGTGTCCGGGTCGAGGTCCCGTAGATCGCCGTGCGAGCGGACATAGAAGTCCTCCGCCGGCGTCCGGTAGGAAGCACGCAGTCGGCCAAGAGGCGGTTCGGCATTGTAGGGCTGATCGCCATGGACGATCAGGCGAGCCTTTCGCTCGGATAGGCTCGACATCGGGACTCCCGTTCGGGTGAGTTCACGGGAGTGAACGCGCCGGCGGCGCCAAGGCTCACTCGACGACCTGAAGGCAGCCGAGGCATATTCGTCATGCGCACGTTCACCCCATCCCGCAGATCGGATTCTGGCCTGGGAATCTTGGACGACTAGTTCGCGGAGTGGATGTTCGGCGGCCCGAGATGCTGGAGAAAATCCGGTTTGCCGAGGCTCACGCCAGCGCTGCGGAGGATGCCGTAGGCTGTGGTCACATGGAAGAAGAAGTTCGGAAGCGCGAAGCCGGTAAGATAGGCCTGCCCGTTGAAGCGGTATCCCATGCCGTTCGGGAACTTCAGTTCCACCTCGCGCTCCGCGCCTGAGGCCAACGCGGCCGGATCGATGCCCTCGACAAAGGCAATCGTCCTGGCACAGCGCTCCTTGAGTTCGGCGAAGGTGGCCTCGACGTCTGGCATCGAGGGCGCTTCGATCCCGGCGAGCCGTGCCACCGCGTTCTTCGCGCTGTCGGACGCCATTTGATACTGGGCAGGCAGAGGCTTCATGTCGGGTGCCAGCCGCTGGACGAACAACTCGGCTTCCGGCTTTTCCGATGCCGCCTTGTCGAGCCACGCGCTCATGTTGCGTAGCGCGTTAACGAAGATCGGGACGCTGACGTCGTGGATGCTGATGCTCATCCAGGGTGGCTAAGGCACCTGCCATCGAAGACGCAGTGAGATGGCGCACACCGTGGAAGTGTGCTTCGAGCGAATGTGCCGGACGCCCGACGAACGACCGCTTCTGGGACGCGATGTGGATGGTCCGGGCGTCTGGCATGGGTCGGGACCCGTCCGTCCTCTCTACGACCCGGTTGGGTGGATTTCTGCCCGTCCGGTTTAGGATTTAAAAGATAGAAAAGCTGACGCTGGCTTTGAGAGCGGCGCAAGGCAGCCTCGCGCCTTCAACGAACCTTCACGTCCGATCATCCCGAAGGTCTCTACTTCGAAGGCGGTCAGACCAGAGAAGGCCCGGTGGTTACAACACCCTGGAAGCGGGATTACTCATGAGCCTTGGGGGGCTCCTGGCCGACATCGGACATCGTCCCGGCCTGGCGTTGAGGGGGAACCATCAGAAGGCGTGGCTCGACGACCTCCTGCATAGGCTCGCCATGGGCCTGCTCTGAGCGCCACGGGCGTCTCGCACGCGCGACCCTACTGCAGCGGAGTGAACGGGCTCATAGTGGCCACCGTCGGGGCCGGGAGCGGCACGTCGACGGAGCAGCGCAAGCCTTCGGACGCGAAGTCGAGGGCGAGCTTTCCGTCGAGCTCCCGCTCGATGCTCACCGCGATGAGCCGGGTGCCGAAACCGCGCCTCGTTGGCGGCGGCGACGCCGGACCCCCGTCCTCAACCCAGTCCAGCCGCAATCGCCTCGCACCGCCTTCGGTCCTGACCACGCGCCAGGTCACGCGGATCTCGCCGTCCGGCACCGATAGGGCTCCGTGCTTGGCGGCGTTGGTGACGAGCTCGTGCAACGTCATCCCGAGGGAGAGGACGTGGCGCGGCGGCAGGTCCACATCGGGTCCGTCCACGACGAAGGTCGCGTCGCCACCCCGGTAGGGACCGAGCTCGTTCTCCAACACCGCCCGCAAGGGGGCGCCCGACCAGTCGTCCCGCGTCAGGAGGTCGTGGGTCTTCGACAGGGCGAGGATGCGCGCCTCAAGCCGCTCGCCTGGCGCCTCGCCGCCGCGCGTCGATTGCCGTGCCAGGGCCTGGACCGTGGCGAGGGTGTTCTTCACGCGATGGTTCAACTCGTGCAGCATCGTCACCTGACGCTCCTGCATCGCGCGACCGTTGCGGACCTCGTCGCGAAGGTCGACCTCGTTGCGTTGAAGGCTTCCGGCCATCGCGTCGAGTTTGCTGCCGAGGCGGCCGAACTCGTCGGCGCCGTCCAACCCGGTCCGGGCGGCGAGGTCTCCGGCCTGCCATTTCGATGCCGTCCGGAGCAGGCGGTCGAAGGGGCGCCGGATGAAGGCGCGCCCCGCCAGGAACGCGGCGGCGACGGCCAGAACCGCACCCAGCGCGATCAGCACCACGCCCCTGCGGGTGGCGGCGTCCACGTCCGCGAAGGCAATCTGCCGGTCGCGGCCGACCGTCACCCAGGCCGAAGACGCCGCGCCGCCGGGCTTGGCATTGGCGAGGATGCGTTCGCGTCCGTCGATGCCGAAGTCGACGCGGACACCCTCGCCACGACTCATCACGATGCGCTGTCGATCCGGCGGCACCGGTTTTCCGACCCAACCAGTCCCGTCGGGATAGCGAACCAGGATGATGCCGTCCTGGTCCGCCACCGTCACGGACGTGCTGGGAAGTCTCAGGTTGCGCCTAAGGTAACCGTCGAGCCACCCGAGGTCGACGGCGACGGCGAGCACGCCGACCGTGCGCCCCTCCGCGTCGGGCAGCGCTTGGGCGAAGTGCAGCGAGTCCCTGCGGGAGGCGTTGCCGCGAGCATAGGTCCCCATCACGAACGTGCCCTCGGCGACGGCGCGACGCTGGTAGACCCGGTCGGGTACGGCGTAGGAGCCGGACGCGGACCCGAGGCTGTTGCACACGACGGTCCCGTCCGACCGGGTCAGCGCGAACACCGCGAATTGCGGATTGTCGCGCACGGCCCGGCGGAGGTACTCGGTGCAGCCCGAGGGCTCCATCGCCCGGACCGCCGGGTCCTGAGCCAGGAAGTTGAGGGCTTGGCGGGCCGACTCCGCGACCTGCGAAAGGTCCTCGGCGACGGTCCGGGCCGTCGCCATCGTATCGGCGCGCACAACTTCGTCGCGCGAGGTGCGCAAGGCGTGCTCGTTGTAGCCCTGGATCGCCAATGCGGGCGCGAGGGCAAGCAGCACGAGGAGCAGGATGCGGGTCGTCAGGGACATGGGGCGCCGGCCGCTTCCGGAAGGGTGAAGCGGAAGGTGGTGCCCTGGTCGGGAGAACTCACGACGGTCAATTCGCCGCCTTGGCGCTCCACGAGGTCGCGGCACAGCAGGAGCCCCAACCCGCTCCCGCGCTCGCCCGCCGTCCCGTTCGTCGTGCTGCGCCGGTCGAGCCGGAACAGGTCGGCCACCTTTCCGGCGGGCATGCCGACACCGGTATCAGAGACCGTGATCTCAATGCCGCTCCCGGTCCGCTGGCCGGCGACCGTGATGGTGCCGCCCGGCAGGGTGAACTTGACCGCGTTGCTCACGAGGTTGCGCAGGACAGTAGCCAGCATGTCCCGCTGCGCGCGGACCGTGGCCCCCCGGCAGTCGATGGACAGGGTCAGACCCTTGTCGGCAGCCGCCTCGGCAGCGCCCTGCATCACTTCCGCCCCCACCGTGCCGAGGGCGACGTCGGTAATCGTCACCGCCATCGTGTCCATCTGCAGGCTCGTCCAGGAGAACAGGCTCTCCAGCAGGGCGTAGGCTTGCGTGGCGGCGTCGTTGATGCCCTTGGCACGACGCTCGATGGAGGCGTGGTCCCGCGTCGCCACCGCCTTCCCCAGGACCTCCGACAGGCCGAGCAGCGACTGGAACGGGTTGCGCAGGTCGTGGGCGATGATCGAGAACAGCAGGGTCTTCTGCCGGTTGAGGGTATCGAGCTCCAGCGACTTCGCCTCGGCCTCGCGCCGAGCCTCGTCGAGCTTCGCCTGGAAGCCGCGGCGCGCCTCAGAGTACCGGATCGCCCGAGCCAGGCTCGACGGCGTCGCCTCCGCCTTGGCGAGGTAGTCGAGGGCGCCGGCCCGCATCAGCCGGAATGCCAGGTCCTCGTCCGCCTCGCCGGTCAGCATCAGCACGGCGTGACCCTCGCCCGGGAGGGCGAGGAGCGAGGCGAGGAGGTCGAAGGTGTCGACGTCCGGCAGGCGGTAGTCGAGCAGGATGCAATCGAACGCGCCCTCCCGCGCCAGCCGCAGCCCGGTCGTGCCGTCGGGCGCCTCGGTCAGGTCGTGCTTCAAACCCGACTTCTTCAGGGCGCGGCGCACGGACGTCCGGTCGACGGCGTCGTCGTCGATCAGCAGGATGCGGGTGGGGGATTCCACGTGTCTGCCGAGCGCTATTGCGGGAACTCGACCACCTTCCAGAAGTGCTCCAGCATGGAGACCGCCTCCATGAAGGTGTTGGCCGGATCGCGCTTGACGATGTAGCCGGCCACGTTGTGCCCGTAGGCCCGCATGCGGTCCTCGTCCGCCTTCGAGGTGGTGATCATGAACACCACGGCGGTGCGTAGGTCCTCGTCGGCCCGGATCTCCTCCAGGAACTCGATGCCGTTCATGCGCGGCATGTTGAGATCGAGCAGGATGAGGTGGGGCTTCGGGAGCTTCTCCTTGCCGTTCTGGCCGCGCAGGTACTCCAGCGCCTCGATGCCGTCGCGGGCGACCGTGATCGGGTTACCGATCTTGCTCTTCTTGAAGGCACGCTTGAGCCCCTGAACGTCGACCTCGTCGTCGTCGACCAGCAGCAGGTTAACCGTCGAACCCATCAGCCCCCCCCTTCGCGCCGTCCCGCGGCCACGTGAAATGCACCGAGAGGCCACGCCCCTCCCGGCCTTCGTTCAGCCAGACCTTGCCACCCTGGCGCTCGACGAGTTTCCTGACGATGGCCAGACCCATGCCGCTGCCCTCGACCTCGTCGCGGGGCCTCAGGGTCTGGAACATGCCGAACACGCGCTCGCGGAACTGCTCCGGGATGCCGGCACCGTCGTCCGTGACCACGAACTCTACCATATCGCCCATCGGGTGCGCATCGACGCGGACGCGACCGTCCCCCGGATGGTCGTGATGCTTGATCGCGTTGCCGATCAGGTTCTGGAGCGCCTGGGTGAGCGGGGCCTTCGCCGCGTTCAGCGTCGGCAGGTCGTCGGCGGCGACAATCTCGAACCCGTCGGGTGGGCTCACCAGCACGGCGAGTTCGTCGACGAGGGCCTTGGTGTCGACCTGCGTGAAGGCCACGTCGGCACGTCCGGCCCTTGAGTAGGCCAGCAGGTCGTCCAGCAGGCTCTCCAGGCGCCGGACCCGGCTCTTGAGGAGCTCCATGTTGGTTTGGACGTCGCCTGTCAGGGCACCTTCGAGGTCCTCCTCGATCCAGCCGACGAGGTTCTCGATGCCGCGGAGCGGCGCCTTGAGGTCGTGCGAGGCGACGTAGGCGAACTGCTCCAGTTCCTCGTTCGTGCGGCGCAGGTCGCGGGCCTTGCCGGCCAGACGTGCCTCCATGCGCTTGCGGTCGGTGATGTCCGTGTTGGTCCCGTACCAGCGGATGACGCGCCCCTCCGCATCGCGAAACGGGTTGGCGAGCGAGAGGAACCAGCGGTACTCGCCGGTGGCGCTGCGGAGGGGGAAGGTGTCGTTCCACGGCTCGCCGGCCTTGAAGGCGTGCGAGATCCGCTCGACGACCCGGTCAACGTGATCGGGATGGTGGACGGCCTTCCAGCCCCATCCCTTCATGGAATCGATAGTCGTGCCCGTGTAGTCGTACCAGCGCTGATTGTACCAGAAGATGTCGCCATTCGCGTCCGCGATCCAGGCCATCTGCGGCAGGGTGTCTGCGAGGTTGCGGAAGTCGGACGCGTCCGGAGCGGTCGGCGTCGGCGCCACGGCGTCTGTCATGGCGTTTCCCTTGTTTGGTGGCTCACCGGCGTCCGCTCGCGGTCGAACGTGTAGAGCACGTCTTTTCGCGTCCTCGGTGCCCTTGTCCACCCGCGTCGGTGATCCGCATCAAGGGATCCACCGGAGGATCCCATCGCACGACGACCGCGCCTGTCTCGGCCGGCCCGGTCCCCCAGGCGGCGGACAATGTCCGTCCTGGCTGCGGCGGGTTCGATAACGCAAGTGCCGCTCCAGCCATGCGACGGAAACGCGGAGTGTCGGCGGCCTAGACCGAAACCGGATCGCCCGGGAAGGCCGCGGCGACGCATGCGCCCTCGGGTCCGTCATTCGGCAGCCTCCGGGGCCGGGGCGGCGGTCCGTCCGGCGCGTCGCCGGCCGGCGAGCTCGACGGGGGGCAGCCCGACGATGTCGTAGGTGGCCGAGGCGATGCCGATGCCAGCGGCGTCGAGGCCCACCAGCATCTCGCGGCTCATGGCGTCCTTGGCGCCTCGGATCTGGTGGGTGCCGAGGATGAAGCGGACGGTCAGCTCCAGCCAGTTGTCGGTGATCCGGAAGAACACGCGCGGCTCCAGGTCGATGGGCTCGACACCGAAGCGGTTCTGCAGGTTCGCCTTGGCCTCGTCGGTCATGACGTTCGTATCCAGGGCGTGCTTCTTCGCTGCCGAGAGCATGATCGCCTCGACCTTCGCCCTGTCGGCCTCGTAGGTGATCGGGATGGACATCTCCTCCCAGATGAACGGGAAGTCGCGGGTGTAGTTGAACACCGGCTCGGAGAAGATCTGCGCGTTGCTCACCGTGACGATGCGACCGGTGAACTGGCGGCTGCGCACCCACATGGCCGGGCTGCTGCCCTGCACCGCCGGCGGCTGGCCCATCTCCATGATCGTGGTCTGGATGAAGCCGAGGCGGAGCACGTCGCCGCGCACGCCGCCCATGGTGATGCGGTCGCCCACGGTGAAGGTCGAGCCGCGCAGGATCACGAAGTAGCCGGCGACCGAGGTGACGACCTGCTGAAGGGCGAACGCGAGGCCGGCGGACATCAGCCCGAAGGCGGTGGCGAGGCGGGCGGGATCGTTGAACCAGATCGAGAGCAGGCCGAGGACAAGCAGCACCGCCGCGAGAAGGCTGATGCCCTGGCGCGTCCAGAACTTGGTCTGGAGCGTGGAATGGTCGGTGCGGTTCAGGACCAGCCCGACGAACGCCCGAAGGCCGATCCCGCCCCCGACGATCACCGCGATGAAGATCAGGGAGAGCAAGAGCTTCCGCCCGTTTTCGGCATTCACGCCGACCCAGTCGATTCCGAGGAAATGCACGCGTTGGTCCTTCGTGTGGTCTAGGATGCGGTCGCGTCCGAGCCTAAATGTGACGGACCGCTATCGCGAAGTCCGGTCTACGGATGGGTGGGTGTCGTCGGCCGATCAGCTTGTCGGAGACGGCGTCAGCGCGACCGCCTCCATGGCACCGGCGTCGGCGATGGCCAGCTTGCCGCGAACGGTCAGGTCGCTGACGAAGGCGAACTGGTCGCGCATGTCGAACGGGTAGGCGCGCAGCTTGTAGTGCGTGCCCCAGGGCTCCTCGTGCAGCACCACGCGGACCGATTTGCCGTAGTTCAGGTACGGGCTGGTCAACGCCACGTCCGTCAGCAAGGCGC
>NZ_JAGHKN010000047.1:0-36373 GCF_023093475.1 Methylobacterium sp. 37f | reverse complement strand
CACTGCCTTGGAGCAGTGGACAAACCGAAGGCCAGATCACGCGTCCCAAGCTCTTGAAGCGCGCCATGTACGGTCGCGCCAATCTCGATCTCCTACGACGACGGTTCCTCCTCGCAGCCTGATCCACTAAACTTGGCGAAGAGCCACTTTGATGGGTCAGGGTCAAGGCCAAGCAGACCTTCCCAGCCCCCGGCACGGGACCGCCGGATGGAGATCCGGGGGGCGTTCCTTCAGGGGGAGAACCCTCCGGAGAAGCCTTCTGTTGTGTCCCAATCTAAGTCCGCCGAAGGAGGACCAGGAGCGTGGGTTGCAGATCCCCCGGAGGCTTCCGGCCTATCCTTCATGGGAAAGGAATCGATCGGAGCGTACATGGCCATGGTGCTCCGGCCAAAGGGCAGGCAGGACCGCATCGACCTGAAGGTGCGCTTGCTCCGGTTTCCGGGCTGGGACCTTGCGCCCTTCGCGCCGCCGGCGGCGATTGCCGGCGTCACCGGGTGAAGCTGATGGGGACGTCTGTGTCCGGGTGCCGGAATATCCCCATGCGAATCCCGTAGACGGCTTCCAGTGACTCCGGCGTTAGGAGGTCGTCCGGGGATCCGCGCCGAATGAGGTGCCCGCCGTGCAATGCGAGGATCTCGTCGCAGTAGCGGGCCGCCAGGTTGATGTCGTGCAGGACCACCAGCACCGTGACGCCGCGCGCATCGGCCAGGCGCCGGACCAGGGCCATCACCTCGACTTGGTGCGCGACGTCGAGGGCCGAGATCGGCTCGTCGAGGAGGAGGCAGCCGGCATCCTGCGCCACCAGCATGGCGAGCCAGACCCGCTGGCGCTCGCCCCCCGAGAGGCTGTCGACGAGACGCTCGGCGAAGGCCTCCGTGCCGGTGAGCGCCATCGCCTCCGTGACGATGCGGCGGTCGGTGGCGCCGATCCGCCCCAGGGCTCCGTGCCAGGGATAGCGGCCCATGGCGACGAGCTCGCGCACCAGCAGTCCCGGCGCCTGGGGCGTCGCCTGCGGCAGGTAGGCGACGGCGCGCGCGAAGGCCCTGTCGCCCCAGTCGTCAAGGGCGCGACCCCGGAAGCCGATGCGGCCCCCGCTCGGGCGCTGCTGGCGTCCCAGCAGCTTGATCAGGGTCGATTTGCCGGAACCGTTATGCCCCACGAGGCCGACGACGCCCCGGCTTGGCAAGTCGAGGGTGAGGGGAGCGAGGAGCTGGCGCCCGGGCACCACGAACGACACCCCATCGAGCCGATAGCCCACCGCGTCCCCCGCCGGTGGGGCGGCCCCGGGGGCTTCGGCGGGTGGAGAGGCCGTGGCGATCATCCGGGATGGTCCGTCGGGGCGTGAGGTCGGGCGGGGCGGGATCAGGCCGAGGCGCGGACCGGGGGAGCGTCCCTCAGCAGCGCCTGCGCGATCTCCTGCCCGCGAACCACCAGGATGGAAAGCAGGGTGTCGCTCAGGCCGTGGCTCTCCTCGCTGAAACCCTGCAGGTAGATGGCCGGCTCGAAGCCGGGCCGGGTCCGCAGGCGGTAATCGCGATCGACGCCTCCGTCCGCGAGGTAGGGCTCCAGGGCCGGCATCAGGGACCGGACCCGGTCGCGCCGATAGCCGGTGGCCAGGATCACCGCGTCGTAGCGGTCCCGGCGGCGGGCGCCCTTGGCCTCGTCGACGAGGTCGAGCGCGACCTGCGGGCCGTGGTCGGTCACGGCCTCCACGCGGGTCCGCCGGTACAGGGCGTGCCGGGCCGCGCCCACAACCTTCTGCTGGTAGAGGATCTCGTAGATCCGGGTCAGGAGATCGCCGTCGATCACCGAGTAGTTGGTGCCGCGGAATTCCTCGATCAGCGCGCTGCGGCCCGGATCGGGCTGGCCATAGACGAAGTCGGTGAAGTCGGGATTGAAGATCTCGTTGACGAAGGGGCTGTCGTCGGCCGGCTTCAGGGCCTGGCCGCGGAAGATCATGTCGATCCGTGCGCCCGGCAGCCGGCTCTGGAGGTCGAGGAACAGCTCGGCGGCGGTCTGGCCGGCGCCGATCACGGCGATGCGCGGCGAGGGGCCGGCGAGGGGGAGCGCCTCGATGCTCCGAAGGTAGCCTGAGGAATGGAACACGCGCGGATTGCCATGCAAGCCCGCGAAGGCCTCCGGGATGCGCGGCTCGCCGCCCGTGGCGAGGACGACGGCCTGGGTCCGGCGGCGACGCTCGCGCCCAGCGCCGTCCGCCGAGCGCACGACGAGGTGGCGCACCGTCTCGCCCGTCCGCTCCGGCTCCACCGCCAGGACGGTCTCGCCGTAGTCGCAACGGTCGGCGAAGTGGGACGCCACCCAGCGCAGGTAGTCGTTGAACTCGATCCGGCTCGGATAGAACGACTTGCGGTTGATGTAGTCGGTCAGCCGGCCGTGCACGTGCAGGTAATTGATGAAGCTGAACGGGCTCGTCGGGTCGCGCAGGGTGACGAGGTCCTTCAGGAACGAGATCTGCATGCCGCTGTCGGGGAGCAGCATGCCACCGTGCCAGAGAAACTCGGGCTGGCGCTCCAGGTAGCGCACCCGGGCGGGGCGTCCGCTCCGGCGGCCGGCCTCGTCGAGGGCGATGGCGAGGGCGAGGTTCGACGGGCCGAAGCCGATCCCGATCACGTCCTGCACGGCGCCGTCCGGTCTCTCGCCGCCGAAGGTGAACGCCTCGGAATCAGCGGCCGGGCTTCGAAGGCCCAGGGCGGCGTCGGACTGATAGCCTTCTGTCATGCGGCGGCTCCCAGCGCGCGGTCTGCGATTGTCGCGTCGTCCACGCGCGCGGGCTGCGCCTGCGGCGGGTTCGGCGCCCACAGCCGCTCGCCGAAGAAGCGCTCGCGCAACAGCATCACCAGGGCGGCGCGCTTGTGCGGGAAGTCGAAGGTCTTGATGCGGGCGAAGCCCGAGCGTTCGAGGTTGCGCAGCTGCTGGACGTGATCGGCCCGGGGCTCGCCGACGATCCGGTCGGTGCGCGCATCGTCGAGGAAGAGGGCGTGCATCAGCGAGGGCAGCCAGGCGGAGACGTAGGGCCGGCCACGGAACCGGTCCTCGCCCACCAGCACGTGCCAGCCGCGATCGTAGTCGCGCACCTCGTAGAACGGCGCGAGGCGGTTCTCCTTGGCCCAGTACACCTCGAAATAGCCGAACGGTTCGTCGCCGAAGCTGCCGATCAGGGGGAGCATGTGCGGATCGGCGATGAGGCCGGCGAGGTAGGCCTCGTGCTTGGCGCGGGGACCCGCCTCCGCCCAGACCGCGTTGACGCGCGGGTCGTTCATCCAGCGGTGCAGCCGATCGACGTCGTCGAGGGTCGCCGCCCGGAACGCAACCGACTGTCCGAGCCAGGGGATGAAGCGCCGATAGAGGAGTCCCGTGGGCTTGGGCGCCCGCAGGGGATGGCGCCGCCCCTCGGTCATCACCGGCATGGCGGGGAAGTCCCGGCGCGACGGGTCCGCGAGCCAGGGCTCGGGGCGCTGCAAGAGCAGGGCGGCATGGACCGCGAGCGCGTCCCCGTCACCCACTGCGAGGCCCGCGGCGCGCAGGGCCGGCACGAGATCCGCGGCGCCCGCGAGGTCCAGACCGATCCGGTCCTGGTCCGGATGGGCCGCCGAGACGGCCTCGAACGCGGCCATCAGGGCGGGCAGCGCGGTTGCGGCGTCCAGGCCCTCCCCATCCTCGAAGGTCAGGCGGACGGGGCCGGTCCCGGACAGCCGCAAGCGCAGGGCCACACGGTCGTCCGCCACGACGCTGAGCTGTTCGCCGGCCTGGTGGACGATCCGGGGGCGGCCGGCCGCCTCTCCGGCGCGAAAGGGCATGGGGGTTCGCAACATCGGCCTCGCCTTCGCTGGCAGGTCTGCACGGCTGACAGGTCTGCACGCCGGCAGGTTCTCCGCTGTCAGGCGCGGACCGCCCCCGATCGCGCCGGGGACGCAGCACCTGTTGCCCACAAGGACGCCGGGGCGCCGCCGCGATTTAGGCCCGGCCCGAACTTTTTTCGCGGCGTCGGACTAAATTCGCGGCGGCCCTCACCGTCCTGCCTAGCGAGACCGCAGCGTTCCGGGAGCAGGCCCATGGCGATCGACGACAGCGAAGCGACGTTCCTCGTCGTCCTCAACCACGAGGCGCAATACTCCATCTGGCCGTCCTTCCGGCCGGTGCCGCAGGGCTGGGCCGCCACCGGATATTCAGGGATCCGGGCCGACTGCCTCGCCCATATCGACACGGTCTGGACCGACATGCGCCCGGCCTCGCTGCGGCGCGCCCTCGACGGGGACGCGCCGGCGCCCCGGACCTGAGCCCGCCGCTGCTCCCCAGCCTCGCATGTCGTCAGGAGATCCGATGACCGTCGTCGTCCCGCGCGCTCCGATCACGGTGGCCCCCGCCCGCGATTTCGTCCGCCACCTGCGCGGGCTGGCCGAGGCCCATGGCCCGGTCGCGGCCCTGCATTTCCTCGACGATCCGGCCTCCGGCGAGATCACGGTGAGCTACGCGGACCTCGACCGGCGCGTCCGGGCCGTCGCTGCCCGGCTCCAGGGCCATGCGCTGCCGGGCGACCGGGTCGCCGTGATGCTGGAGACGGGCCTCGACTACGTGGCGGCCTTCTTCGGCTGCCTCTATGCCGGCCTGATCGCGGTGCCGGCCTTCCCGCCCGAGGCGCGCCGGGCGCAGCATCAGGCCCGGCTGTCGGCGGTCCTGACGGATTCCGAGCCGGCGGCGATCCTCGTGCACCGCGAGGCCGCCGACATCGTCCGGGCCTTGCCGGGGGCCGCCGCGGCGGTGGTCCTCAGCGTCGAGGACATCGCGACGGCGGAGGCCGCGGACTGGCGAGGCCAATTGCCGGAGCCGGACGGGATCGCCTTCCTACAATACACCTCCGGCTCCACGGCCTCGCCCAAGGGCGTCGTGGTCAGCCACGCCAACCTGATGGCGAACGAGCGCGCGATCCGCGATGGCCTCGGCTTCCGCGCGGACGACGTGGTGGTGAGCTGGCTGCCGCTCTACCACGACATGGGCCTGATCGGTGGGCTGCTGCAGCCGATCCATGCCGGCATCCCGGCTGTGCTGATGTCGCCCAAGTACTTCCTGGGGCGTCCCGCCCGCTGGCCGGAGGCGATCCACCGCCATCGCGGCACGGTGAGCGGCGGCCCCGACTTCGCCTTCCGGCTCTGCCATGACCGCATCGACGACGACGCCCTGGCGCGCCTCGACCTATCCTCCTGGCAGGTGGCCTTCTCGGGCTCCGAGATGGTGCGCGCCGCAACCATGGCGGATTTCGCCGCGCGCTTCGCCCCTGCCGGCTTTGACCCGCGCGCGCTCATGCCCTGCTACGGCCTCGCCGAGGCGACCCTGTTCGTTTCGGCGGGCAGGCGCGGCGCCGGCCTGTGCAGCCTCGACCTCGACCCCGGGAGCCTAGCCCGGGGCGAGGCACGGGAGACGGCGAGCGAGGAGGCGAGCCGCCTCGTCGAGTGCGGCATGTCGCAGGAGGACCACCCGGTCAGGATCGCCGACCCGGCCGGGGTCTTCCTGCCGGAGGGCGTCGTCGGCGAGGTCCGCGTCTCCGGTCCCAGCCTCGCCCAGGGCTATTGGCGCAACCCGGCGGCGAGCGCCGAGACCTTCCCGGAGGTCGAGGGCCGGCGCTGGCTGCGTACCGGCGACCTCGGCTTCCTGACGGCGGGGCGGCTCGTCCTGGTGGGACGGGCCAAAGACCTCATCATCCTGCGCGGGCAGAACGTCTATCCGCAGGACGTCGAGCGGGTGGTCGAGGCGGAGGTCGACATCCTGCGCCAGGGCCGGATCGCCGCCTTCGGCCTGGAACGCGAGGGCCGCGAGGGCATCGGTGTCGCCGTGGAAGTCTCGCGCAGCGTCCAGAAGCTGGTGCGGCCCGAGGCTCTGGCGGTTCTGGTCTCGGAAGCCGTGGCCGACGCTTTCCTGGAGACCGCCCGCGTCGTCGTGCTCCTCAATCCGGGCGGCCTGCCGCGCACCTCCAGCGGCAAGATCCAGCGCGGGGCGACCCGAGAGGGCTGGCTGGCGGGCAGCCTCGATGCCTACGCGGTGATCGAGGATGGCCGGCTGGCCGGGGCGCGAACGCAGCAATCCGCGGCTCTCACGCCCACCGAGGCACTGGTGGCCGGGCTGTTCGCCCGGATCCTCGGGCGGACGGAGCAGGATCGCGACAGCCACTTCTTCGCCCAAGGGGGCGATTCCCTCAGCGCGATCCGCATCCTGACCGAGATCCACGCCGCGACCGGCCTGTCCCTGCCCGCCGCGACCCTGTTCGCCCATCCGCGCCTCGGCGCCTTCGCGCAGGCCCTGGACCGCCTGCGCGAGACCGGCGCCGCCCAGGCCGCGATCCCGCGCGCGGATCGGTCGGGCGCGCTACCGCTCTCGCCCGGCCAGGACCGCCTATGGTTCGAGGCCGCCTACGGCGACGGCCCCGGCCACCACATAGCCGGCGGACTGCGCCTCGACGGCCCCATGGACCGTGCGGCCCTCAAAACCACCCTGTCCGCGCTGACGGCGCGCCACGAGGCCTTCCGCACGCGGCTGCGCCAGCGCCCGGACGGGCGGGCGGATGCCGTGATCGATCCCGTGGGAGCATCGGCCGGCCTGCCCGAAACGGACCTGTCTGGGCTCGACGAGCGGGCGCGCGAAGAAGCCCTGGAGGCGCTCATGCACGCAGAGGCGGAGGCTCCCTTCACCCTCGATGGCGGCGCCCTCTCCCGGTTCCGGCTGGTGCGCTGCGCCCCCGAGGCGCACGTGCTTCTCGTCACGATGCACCACATCGTCTCCGACGGCTGGTCGATGCGGGTGATCCTGCGCGAATGGCCGGCCCTCTATGCGGCGGCCCGCGCGGGCCGGGCGGATTCCCTCGAGCCCCTGCAGATCCAGCCCGTCGACGTCGCGGCTTGGCAGCGCGACCCGGCCCGGGAAGCGGCCCGCGCCGAGGACCTCGCCTGGTGGCGCGCGCGCCTGGATGGCCCGGAGCCGGATCTCGCTTTGAGCGACCGCGCCCGCCCACCCGAGACGGCGTCCCTCGGCCTGCTCGCTTTCCAGATCGATCCGGCCCTCGGCCGCGGCGTGGCGGATTTCGCGCGCGCCACCGGCACCTCGCCCTTCGCCGTGCTGACCGCCGCCTTCGCGCTGGTCCTGGGCCGCTTCGCGGGGACGCGCGCCCTGCGCCTCGCCCTGCCGGTGGCCGGGCGCCAGCGCCAGGAGACGGAGGGCCTCGTCGGCCTCTTCGTGAACACCCTGGTCATCCCGGTCGCGATCGAGCCCACCGGCGACGGGCGCGACCTTGTCGCTCGGGTCTGGTCCGTGCTGGCGGAGGCGCAGGCCCATGCCGAGCTGCCGTTCGAGCGCCTAGTGGAGGCGCTGCAGCCGCAGCGCGTGCCCGGCCGCGCTCCCCTGGCTCAAGTCATGATCAGCCAGCAGCCGGCCGGGCTCGGCATCCTCGGGGAGGCGGGCGGCCTCAGCCTCACGGCTTTCGGGCGGGATACAGGCACTCCGGCCTTTGACCTCGTTCTGGAAGTCGCGGAGAACGCGGAGGCGCCCGCCTGCACCTTCGCCTATCGCACCGCGCTGTTCGACGCCCCAGCGGTCACGAGAATCCGCGACGGTTTCCTTCGTCTTCTGGTTGCGCTGGTGGCGGAGCCGTCGCGGCGGGTGGACCTCCTGCCCCTCGTCCCGGAACGGACCCGCCTGGCCCTGTCGGCCCCCTATCCCGGACCGCTCCCCCTGGCCGAGGACCTCCTGCCCGGCCTGATCGCGCGCGCCGCCGCCGTACGCCCCGACGCGCCCGCCGTGATCGGCGGCGAGACCACCACCTTCGCCGAGCTCGACGCCAGCGCCAACCGCCTCGCCCACGCCCTCGTCCGGCACGGCGTCCGGGCCGAAACCCGCGTCGCCGTCGCCCTGCCGCGCTCCGCCCGCCAGATCGCCGCCTTCCTCGCCGTCCTGCGCGCGGGCGGCGCCTTCCTGCCCCTCGATGCCGGCCTGCCCGCCCCGCGCCTGGCCAGCCTCCTGGCCGAGGCCCGGCCCAGCCTCGTTCTCGTCGATCCCAACACCCGCGCGCGGTTGGCCGAGGCCCTGGCGCTGCTGCCGGAGCTCGGTCCCGGCGCACCAAGGTCTGAGGCTGCGCCTAGGCCGAAGGCCGAGCCTGAGCCTGTCCTGCTTGACCATGACGCCCTCGACCTCGCGGCCGAGCCCGCCACCGCCCCCGCCGTCACGCTGCACCCGGACCAGCTCGCCTATGTCATCCACACCTCCGGCTCCACCGGCCGGCCCAAGGGCGTGGCCGTCACCCACGGACCCCTGGCCGCCCATATCCGCGCCACCGGCGCCCTCTACGAGACCGGGCCCGAGACCCGCGAACTCCACGTCCTCTCCATGAGCTTCGACGGCGCCCACGAGCGCTGGATGGTGCCCCTGGCCTTCGGCGGCTGCGTCGTGCTCAAGCCCGACGGCCTCTGGACCCCGCGCGAGGCCCTCGACGCCATGGAGCGACACCGCGTCAGCCATGCGGGCTTTCCTACCGCCTACATGCACACCCTGGCGCTCGAGGCCGCCGCCGGCCCCGCCCCCAGCCCGCGCTCCTACGCCTTCGGCGGCGAGGCCCTCTCGCGCGAGAGCTTCGGGCTGATCGCGCGGGCCTTGCGCCCGCGCTTCCTCATCAACGGCTACGGGCCCACCGAGACGGTGATCTCGCCCCTGGCCTGGAAGACCGGCCCGGAGGCCACGGTGGAGGACGCCTATGCGCCGATCGGCCGGGCGGTGGGTCCGCGCCGCGCCCTGATCCTCGACGCGGCCCTGGAGCCGGTGCCGGTGGGGGTGACGGGCGAGCTCTACCTCGGCGGCGCCTGCCTGGCGCGGGGCTACCTCGGCCAGCCGGGTCAGACGGCGGCTCGCTTCCTGCCCGACCCCTACGGGGCGCCCGGGGCCCGGCTCTACCGCACGGGGGACCTCGCCCGCTGGCGGGCGGACGGGACGGTGGCGTATCTCGGGCGGGCGGACGCGCAGGTGAAGCTGCGCGGCTTCCGGATCGAGCTGGGCGAGGTCGAGGCGGCCCTGCTCGCCCAGGAGACGGTGGCGGGGGCGGCCGCCGTCCTGCGGGACGGGCCGGCGGGTCCGCGCCTGGTGGGCTACGTGGTGGCGGCGCCCGGCGCCGCGCCGGCGGAGGGACCCTTGCGCGCGGCCCTGGCGCGGCGTCTGCCGGACTACCTGGTGCCGGGCCGGATCGTGGTTCTGGCGGCCCTGCCGCTGACGCCGGGGGGCAAGCTCGACCGAGCGGCCCTGCCGGACCCGGCCGATCCGCTGCCCGAGGACGCGCCGGCACGGCCCTTGAGCGAGACGGAGGCCGTGGTGGCCGGTATCTGGGCCGAGGCCCTCGGCCTGCCCGCCCTTCACCCCGATCAAAACTTCTTCGAGGCCGGTGGCGACTCGATCCTCAGCCTCCAGATCGTGGCGCGCCTGCGCGCGGCAGGCTTTGCCGCACAGCCCCGGCAAATCTTCGCGCATCAGAGCGTGGCGGCCCTGGCTCGCGTGCTCCGGACGCGCGGCACCGAGGCGGCCGCACCCGCCCTGCCGGAAGGCCCGGCCCCGCTCACGCCGATCCAGGCGTGGTTCCTGCGCCAGGACATGCCACGCCCGGACCACTGGAACCAGTCGCTGCGCCTGATCCTCGGGGCGGATGTCGACGGCGACCGCCTCGCCGACGCGCTGCGCCGTCTTCCGGCTCGCCACGAGGCCCTGCGCACGGCCTTCCGGCGCGACCGCGAGGGGGCCTGGACCCAGGCGCCCGTCCCGGCCGAGCAGCTGCCCGACCCGGTCGCCCAGGTTGCGGTCGCATACGAGGTCGAGACGGAAGCCTGCTTCCGCGCCGCCGAGAGGAGCCTCGACCTCGCGCGCGGCCGGGTCTTCGCGGCAATCCTCGCCGTGGCCGACGACGGCCCGGCCCGCCTCCTGCTGACCGCCCACCACCTCGTCGTCGACGCAGTCTCCTGGCGCATACTCCTCACCGACCTCGAAGCGTTGTACCGCGACGAGGCCGCGCTCTCCGCCCCGGCCGTCCCGTTCCGCGCCGTCGCGCACCATGTGGGCACGCAGCCGCCGCGAGACCCTGCGCCCTGGATCGCCGCCCTGGGCGCCCCCTCCCGTGCCCTACCGGTCGACCATCCGGACGGCACCCGCCGGCAGCGCGACGCCCGCGAGATCCGGATCGCCTTCGATGCCGGCACCACCGCCGGCCTCGACAGGGCAGGGGGGGCGACGCGCCCGCGCCTGCACGAACGGGTGCTCACCGGCATCGCCCGTGCCGTCGCCACCTGGGCCGGCGGGGATGCCCTGCACGTCACCGTGGAGCGGCACGGCCGCGATGCGGCCCTGGCGGTGGAGTGCACCGTGGGCTGGTTCACCACGCTGGTTCCGGTGCGCCTCGCCCTCACGGGGGACCGCGATCGCGACGTTCGGATGGTCAAGGAGGCCCTGCGCTGCCTGCCCGGCGCGGCGGACGAATTCGGCTGCCTGCGCGAGCTAGGTCCCACCGAGATCCGCGACTGTCTCGCCGCCCTGCCGGTGCCGGCCCTGACCTTCAACCATCTCGGCACCCTCGACGGTCTCGCCCCGGGCGGCCTGTTCTCCCTGGACGCCGAGGACATGCGTCTCTCGGCCGACCCGGATTCACCGCTCGGCGCCGAGCTCACCATCGACAGCTACGTGCGCGGCGGCAGCCTCACCCTGCGCCTCGCCTATGCGAAGACGCGCTTCGCGGAGCGCACCATCGTGACCCTGTCGGAGCGCATCCGGGACGAGCTCGCGGCGCTGGCATCCGCACCGGAGGCGCCTGGCCTGACTCCGTCCGACGTGCCCCTCGTGGGCCTCGACCAGGACGGGCTCGATCGCCTCGGCCTCGACGACCGCAGAGTCAGCGACCTCTACCCGCTCGCCCCCGCCCAGGCCGGCATCCTGTTCCACGCCCTCGCCGCGCCCGGAACGGGCCTCTACGTGAACCAGCTCGCCGTCACCATCGCGGGCCTCGACGCCCCGCGCTTCGTGGCGGCGTGGCGGGCGGCGCTCGCCCGGCACCCGATCCTGCGCAGCGGCTTTCTCTGGACCGAGGCGATGGGCGCGCCGCTCCAGGCGGTCCACGCGACGGCGGAGCTTCCCGTCGCGTGGTGCGACCTGCGCACGGACGCGGCGCCGGATCTCGGCGCCCTGGCGGAAGCCGAGCGGGCGCAGGGCTTCGACCTCGCGCGTCCTCCGCTGATGCGGCTCCTCCTGGCGGCCCTTCCGGACGGGTCGCACCACCTGATCTGGACCTGCCACCACCTCCTCCTCGACGGCTGGAGCAATGCCCGCCTCGTCTCCGAGGTGCTGCGGACCTATGCGGGCGAGGCCTTGGAGCCGCCGCACCGCCTGTTCCGGGAGCACGTCGCCGCCCTGGCACGGGGCGATTCCGTAGGCGACGCGGCCTATTGGCGGGATGCCCTGGCGCCCCTCGACGAACCGAGCCTCCTCGCTCCCGCCCTCTCGGGCGAGACGGGGTGGACCGGCCACGGAACTGTCGACACCCCGCTGGATCGGGCGCTGATCGCGCGCCTCAAGGCCGTGGCGCGCGCCGAGCGCGTCACCCTCGCAACTCTGTTCGAGGCCGCCTGGGCCCTGACGCTGGCGCGCTTCACCAACCGGTCCCGGGTGGCCTTCGGCGTCACGGTCTCGGGCCGGCCCGCCGATGACGGCGGGATGCATGAGGTGCTCGGCTTGTTCATCAACACGGTGCCGCGCTGCATCCACCTCCCGGCCGAGAGGCCGGTCGGCACGTGGCTGCGGGAGTTGCAGGACGCGGCCGCGACCCTGCGCGACCATGCCCTGGCGCCGCTGGTGGCGATCCAGGGCTGGGCGGGTTCGCCGGGCCGGCCGCTCTTCGACAGCCTTCTCGTGGTCGAGAACTACCCCATCGATGCCGTGGTCCGCCACCGCGACGCGGGCGACCTGCGCTTCGGGCCGGTGACGACCCTGGAGGCGACGGACGTGCCCCTCACGCTCTCGGTCCTTCTCGATGCGGCGCCGCGCCTGACCTGGAGCCACGACCGCGCCCAGATCGGCACCGCCGACATCGACCGGCTGGCGGCGCAGATGCTGGGCACCCTCGCGGCCCTGGTGGAGAACGCGCAGGCGCCCCTTGGAAGCCTGGACCTCGTTCCGGAGGGCGAGCGCCGCGCGGGGTGGGCCGGTGTCCGCCTGCCGGCCCCGGCCGGGCCAGCACCGGCTGAGCCGGCGATCCACCGGCGCATCGCCGCGCAGGCGCAGCGGCGCCCCCAGGCGATCGCCGTGACCTGCGCGGACGCGGACCTCAGCTACGGCGCGCTCGACGCCCGCGCCGCGCGGCTGGCCCGTCACCTCGTGCGCGCCGGTGTCCGACCGGGCGCCCTGGTGGGCCTCTGCGCCGAGCGCTCCCTCGATCTCGTGGTCGGCCTGCTGGCGATCCTGAAGAGCGGCGCCGGTTACCTGCCCCTCGATCCCGGCTACCCGGCCGACCGGCTCGCCTTCCTGCTGGCCGATTCGGGCGCCGCACATGTCCTGGTCCAGGGCGACGCCCTCGGGCCGGACGTCGCGCGGCCCACGCCGGCGCCCCGCCTCATCCGCCTCGACGGCCCGCTTCCGGGCGAGACCGACGCCGTGACCCTGCCGGGGCCGCCCCATCCCGACCAGCCGGCCTACGTGATCTACACCTCGGGCTCCACGGGACAGCCCAAGGGCGTCGTGATCACCCACGCCAACGTCGCCCGGCTCCTGGAGACCACGCAGGGCCAGTTCGGCTTCGGCGAGGCCGATGTATGGACGCTGTTCCACGCCTACGGATTCGACTTCTCGGTCTGGGAGATCTTCGGCGCCCTCTGCCATGGCGGGCGCCTCGTCGTGGTGCCCCGTTCGGTCGCGCGGGCGGCGGACGCCTTCCTCGATCTCCTCGTGCACGAGGGCGTCACGGTCCTGAACCAGACCCCCTCCGCCTTCCGGCCGCTGATGCAGGCGGTTCTGGCCCGCACGCCGTCCCCGCCTCTCGCCCTGCGCACGATCGTGTTCGGCGGCGAGGCCCTGGATGTCGCCGGCCTCGCGCCCTGGTTCGAGCGCTTCAGCGACGCGGCCCCCCGGCTCGTCAACATGTACGGCATCACCGAGACCACGGTGCACGTCACCTCGCGGGCGTTGCGGGCCGGCGACGCCGCATCGCCGGACAGCCCGATCGGCGAGGCCCTGCCGGACCTGACTCTCCGCCTCCTCGACGACGCCCTGGATCCGGTGCCGGACGGCGTGCCGGGGGAGATCCACGTGGGCGGCGCCGGACTCGCGCAGGGCTATCTCGGGCGGCCCGGCCTTACCGCCGCGCGCTTCGTGCCCGATCCGTTCGGTCCCCCCGGCGCCCGGCTCTACCGCAGCGGCGACCGCGCCCTGCGGCGTCCCGACGGCAGCCTCCACTATCTCGGCCGGGGCGACGGGCAGGTGAAGCTGCGCGGCTACCGCATCGAGACCGGCGAGGTCGCGGCGGCTCTCCGGGCCGAGCCGGAGGTCGCGGATGCGACCGTGATCCTGCGCGACGGCCCCGGCGGGCCGCGCCTCCTTGCCTACGTGGTCCCGGCGGATCCGGCGGCCGGGGACCTGGACGAGCCCGGCCTGCGCGCCCGCCTGCTGCGGCGGCTGCCCGAGCACATGGTGCCGGCCGGCATCGTTGCCCTGGCGGCCCTGCCGCTGACCCCCAATGGCAAGCTCGACACCCGAACCCTGCCCGAACCGACGCGCGCTAATCCGGTCTCGGAACCGCCGGAGGGTGAGACGGAGCGGGCGATCGCGACGATCTGGTGCGAGGTGCTGGACGTCAGCGCGGTGACCCGCGACGACAACTTCTTCGCCCTCGGGGGGCATTCCCTGAGCGCCGCGCAGGTGGCGATGCGGATCGGCCAGCGCCTCGGTACCCCGGTTCCGATCCGCACCGTATTCGAGGCCCAGACCCTGTGCGGCCTGGCCCGGGCGGTGGAGGCGGAGCGCGCCGACGGCGCGGGCGACCCTGGCGATCTCTCCGCCATGGACGATCTCCTCGCCGATCTGGAGGCCTGAGTGAACGCCCACGCCGCCGACCTCAGCCGCCGCTTCGGCCGCCTCCCCACCGAGAAGCGCCGGCTCTTCCTTGAGGCCCTGGCCGCCCGCGGCATCGATTTCGGGCGCCTGCCCATCGTGCCGGGCGAAGCGGCGGATCCGGCGGTTGGCCAGCCCTCCGGTCTCCCCGTGTCCTGCGCCCGGCTCTCCTATGCGCAGGAGCGCCTCTGGATGATCGGCCGAATGGGCGGCGACGCGGCCCTCCTGCACATCGCCGGTGGCCTTTGGCTCGACGGTCCCCTGGACCGGGTGGCCCTTGCAGCTGCGCTCGCGGCCCTCGCGGCGCGGCATCCGAGCCTGCGGACCGGCTTCCGCCCGGGATCGGAGGACCGGGTCGAGGCGGTGACCCACGGGGCCGTCGGCGACACCCTGCTGCGCGACGCGGATGTCTCGGATCTCGCCCCGCCGGCGCAGCGGGAACGCCTCGATGCCGTCTCGCGGGCCGAGGCGCGGGCGGCCTTCGACCTCGCCGTCCCGCCGCTGCTGCGGACGCTGCTGGTGCGCTGCGGACCGGACCGACACGTCCTGCTCCTGACCCTGCACCACCTCGTCGCCGACGGCCGCTCGGTCGAGATCCTCCTGACCGAGTTGATGCGGCTCTACGCGTCCGGGCGCGCGGCCGACCTGCCGCCCCTGCCCATCGCCTATGCGGATTATGCCCGTTGGCAGCGCGACTGGCTGGAAGCGGGCGAGCTCGACCGGCAGCTCGGGCGCTGGCGCGACCTTCTCGGCACCGGCGACCCGGTGCTGCCGCTGCCCCTCGACAGGGCCCGGCCCGCGGTCCAGAGCTTTCGCGGTGCGGCCGTCGCCTTCGCGGTGGAGGCGGGTGTCGCGGAGGGGCTGCGCGGGCTCGCGCGGGTGGCCGGCGCGACCCCCGCCATGGTGCTCCTCGCGATCTTCGCCCTGCTCCTGCGCCGGATCACCGGCGAGACCTCCCTGCGCATCGGCGTGCCAATCGCCAATCGCGGGCGGCCGGAGACCGAGCACGTGGTCGGCCTGTTCGTGAACACCCTGGCGCTGCGCCTGGACGTCGACCCGGCCGCAAGCGTGGAGCGCTTCGTTGTGGGGGTGCGTGAGGCCATGCTGGAGGCGCAGGGACATGCGGACCTGCCCTTCGAGCGGCTGGTGGATGCCCTGCAGACCCGGCGAAGCGTCAGTCACACCCCCCTCGTCCAGGTGATGCACAACCACCGCGTCGCCGGCCCGGACCGGTTCACGGTCGGCGACCTCACCGTGGCGCCATTCGGCCGCGAAACTGGCAGCATCCAGTTCGACCTGGTGCTGGAGACGGTCGAGTCCGCGGACGGGACCCTGAGCGGGACCTTCGGCTATGCCCGCGACCTGTTCCACCAAGAGACCGTGGAGCGGATGCGCGACGGCTTCCTGCGTCTCCTGTCCGCTGCGGTGGCGGAGCCGTCCCGGCGGGTGAACGGGCTGCTGCTAGTCTCGGCGGCGACCCGCCTGTCCCTGTCGGCGCCCTATCCCGGCCCCCTGCCGCTGGCCGATGCCCTCCTGCCCGACCTTATCGCCCAGGCCGCCGCCGCCCGGCCCGCCGCGGCCGCGGTGATCTGCCCGGACGCTGCCACCACGACAACGACGATTGCCGCCACCATCTCCTTCGCCGCCCTCAACGCCAGCGCCAACCGCCTCGCCCACGCCCTCGTCCGGCACGGCGTCCGGGCCGAAACCCGCGTCGCCGTCGCCCTGCCGCGCTCCGCCCGCCAGATCGCCGCCTTCCTCGCAATCCTGCGCGCGGGCGGCGCCTTCCTGCCCCTTGATGCCGGCCTGCCCGCCCCGCGCCTGGCCAGCCTCCTGGCCGAGGCCCGGCCCAGCCTCGTTCTCGTCGATCCCAACACCCGCGCACGGTTGGCCGAGGCCCTGGCGCTGCTGCCGGAGCTCGGTCCCGGCGCACCAGGGTCTGAGGCTGCGCCCAGGCCGAAGGCCGAGCCTGAGCCTGTCCTGCTTGACCATGACGCCCTCGACCTCGCGGCCGAGCCCGCCACCGCCCCCGCCGTCACGCTGCACCCGGACCAGCTCGCCTATGTCATCCACACCTCCGGCTCCACCGGCCGGCCCAAGGGCGTGGCCGTCACCCACGGACCCCTGGCCGCCCATATCCGCGCCACCGGCGCCCTCTACGAGACCGGGCCCGAGACCCGCGAACTCCACGTCCTCTCCATGAGCTTCGACGGCGCCCACGAGCGCTGGATGGTGCCCCTGGCCTTCGGCGGCTGCGTCGTGCTCAAGCCCGATGGCCTCTGGACCCCGCGCGAGGCCCTCGACGCCATGGAGCGACACCGCGTCAGCCATGCGGGCTTTCCCACCGCCTACATGCACGCCCTGGCGCTCGAGGCCGCCGCCGGCCCCGCCCCCAGCCCGCGCTCCTACGCCTTCGGCGGCGAGGCCCTCTCGCGCGAGAGCTTCGGGCTGATCGCGCGGGCCTTGCGCCCGCGCTTCCTCATCAACGGCTACGGGCCCACCGAGACGGTGATCTCGCCCCTGGCCTGGAAGACCGGCCCGGAGGCCACGGTGGAGGACGCCTACGCGCCGATCGGCCGGGCGGTGGGTCCGCGCCGCGCCCTGATCCTCGACGCGGCCCTGGAGCCGGTGCCGGTGGGGGTGACGGGCGAGCTCTACCTCGGCGGCGCCTGCCTGGCGCGGGGCTACCTCGGCCAGCCGGGTCAGACGGCGGCCCGCTTCCTGCCCGACCCCTACGGGGCGCCCGGGGCCCGGCTCTACCGCACGGGGGACCTCGCCCGCTGGCGGGCGGACGGGACGGTGGCGTATCTCGGGCGGGCGGACGCGCAGGTGAAGCTGCGCGGCTTCCGGATCGAGCTGGGCGAGGTCGAGGCGGCCCTGCTCGCCCAGGAGACGGTGGCGGCGGCGGCCGCCGCCCTGCGGGACGGGCCGGCGGGTCCGCGCCTGGTGGGCTACGTGGTGGCGGCGCCCGGCGCCGCGCCGGCGGAGGGACCCTTGCGCGCGGCCCTGGCGCGGCGTCTGCCGGACTACCTGGTGCCGGGCCGGATCGTGGTTCTGGCGGCCCTGCCGCTGACGCCGGGGGGCAAGCTCGACCGGGCGGCCCTGCCGGCGCCCGCCGACCTCCCGGTCGAAGCGGCCCCGGCCCGCCCGCTCACCGAGACCGAAGCTGTGGTCGCGCGCATCTGGGCCGAGGCCCTCGGCCTGCCCGCCCTTCACCCCGATCAGAACGTCTTCGAGGCCGGCGCCCATTCGCTGACGGCCCTACGGGTCCTGACCGCGCTGGGGACGGCCTTCCCCGGACGCGGCCCGACCATCGCCGACCTGTTCAACAACCAGACCGTGGCGACCCTGGCGGCGGCGCTGACCGCCGACGCGGTGGGCAATGCCGAGGTGGTGCAACTGGCGCGGGGCGGGACCCGCCCGATGCTGTACTGCTTCCCCGGCCTGATGGTGAACACCCAGGAATATGTGCCCCTGGTCCGCCGGCTCGGGCCGGACCAGCCGGTGACCGGCTTCGTCTGCTACTCCCTGAGCGAGGCCCGCAAGAATGTCGTCTCGGTGGAGGACATCGCCGCCCGCTACGCCGAGACCATCCGAGCCGAATGCGCCGGTCGGCCCTGCACGCTGCTCGGCTGGTCCTGGGGCGGCGTGCTCGCCTACGAGGCCGCGCGGATGCTGGGCTCGGACGTGGACTTGACCTTCGTCGGCATGCTCGATGTCTGCGACATCGACGTGAACTTCGCGGTCGGTGCCCTGCCGCTCCTGGACCCCCGGGAGCGTCGCGCCCGGGAGGCGCAGGTCGCCAGCTGGCTCGAACGCGCGCCCATGCGCGCCGACTGGGAGGACCTGTTCCGGCGCATGGACGAGAGCCTGACGGCGCAGTTCCTCGCCTACGTCGCCGCCACCGGACCGCTCCCCGCCGACGGACCGGGCCTCGGCAGCAAGGAATTCGAGCTCTGGACCTTCGTGGACAACACGCTGCTTTACCGGGGATACCGGGCTGCGGCCTTCGACGCCCCGATCCGGGTCTGGCTCGCCGGAGAGTCGCTCGCGCGCGGCCTCAACCACGTGGACTGGACCCGCTATTCCCGAAACGTGCTCAGCCGAGACGTCATCCCGGGGGTGACCCATCGGGAGATCGTCGATTCCCCCGCCTTCCACGACAGCTTCGCCGCCCGCCTGAATCCAAGCCCCGCCTGAGGGGGCGTTCAAGCGTCGTCGAAGACCCAGAGGACCGGGCTTGCCGCCACCGTGAAGCCGAGGCGCTGGTAGAGGCGCTCGACCGGGCCGTCACCGACGCATTGCAGGGACACCGTTCCGGCGCCGGCCTCCGCGGCACAACGGAGGGCGGCCTGTGTCACCGCGGCGCCGAGGCCCCGGCCCTGGTAGGGGGCGCGGGTGCCGACGTTGTAGAGGCCCGCGCGCGATCCGGCGCGATAGAGTGAGGCGCAAGCCACGGGCGTCCCGGCCTCGCTGAGCGTGAGGTGGCGGGTCTCGACGCCCGGCACCGCCCGCGCGGCCTCGAGGACCGGCACGAACACGGCCTGCGCCACGGCATTAGTGGCCGGGTCCGCGTATAGGTCGCCGCAGACCGTGAGGAAGTCCCGCCCAGGAGCGGGATTGGTTTCCACCGTGAGGGCGAGACTGTCCGAGAGGGCCGACCCGGTCGTGGACGATCCCGGCGCGCCGCTGTCCCGGACCATCCAGCGGGTCGGGAAGCGCCCGATGCAGGCCGGTTTCACGTCCGGATCGGGGAAGGCCGCGTCGTCGAGGGCGAGGAGGGCCGGCCGGCGTCCGTGGCGGCGGGCGGTGGCCGCCACCCAGCCGAGATCCCCCGTCCCGACGGCGAGGTTGAAGCCCGGCTCCGGCAGGGCGGATCGGATGTAGCACCCACCGCCGGGGGCCGGCTCCACGCCCGCGACGTAGCATCCGGCCTGCATCCGGAGATGGCTATCGAGCAACGTCTGAAAGTCCAATCCGCCCAAACTCATCCGTTCTCCTCCGGCTGTCGCTCCGTTCGGGCGCACGAGGATCCCATAATCTTCAGCCCGCCAAGCGTATCATCAACAGAAAAGGCGCGACTGAGCTAGAAAAATACGAACTCTTATTTTCTAGAACTCTTCTAATTATAGATATCAACTACGATCAGAAGCTTGAATTCGATCTCGATTTGTCGACATAGCCTCGTTCGTGAAATCGACGATCGCGGGGGATGCGACGCCGGACGCCCGTCCGGCTCGTCCCGAAGGATCGTCGCGGCCATCGCCACGAGGAGGGCTGTCGATGACACGGACCCCGGTTTCCGCATCCCCGCGGGGCATGCCGCCCGCCGCCGCCACCCTGCTCGCCGCCCTGGTGCGCGAGCAGGCGGCCCTGGTAGAGGTCGCCGCCCGCATCCTGCGCGACCGTGCCACGGCGGAGGACGTGGTGCAGGACGTCGTCCTGAAGCTGTGCGAGGCCTCCGCCTGTCCCGAGGTTGCGGCCCCGGCCGCCTACCTGCGCCGGATGGTCCGCAACGCCGCGGTCGACTGCGCCAGGCGGCACCTGCGCGAGCGCTGCCGCCTGGCGCCGGATGCCGACGCGGAGGCGGTGCCGGCCCCCTGCGCCTGCCCGCTGGCGCATCTGGAGCGCTGCGAGGCCCTGCGGGCCGTGTTGGCCGCCCTGGAGCGGACGCCGGATCGCACCCGCCGGGTCTTCCTGGCCCATCGCATCGATGGCGTGCCGCAGAACGTCCTGGCCCGGGAGGCCGGGATCTCGCCGACGCTGGTGAACTTCATCATCCGCGACGGCACCGCCCTGTGCCGGGCGGCGGCCGCGTGAGCCCGGCTCAGGGCGCGGGCGCCTCGGCCGCGATCACGTCGCGCAACAGAGCCGCGAGGCGCTCCCCCTGCGCGCAGATGAAGAAGTGGCCGCCGGGCCAGATCTGCACCGCGGGCGCGCGCCCGAGCCAGGCGCCCCATCCGGGCAGCAGCCCGGGCGGGTTGTCGAGGTCGGCGTCGCCGCCCAGGATCGTGGCCGGGAGCCCGGGAAGCTGCGACGTCGGATCCGGTACATGTTGCGAGGCGAGGCGGTAATCGGCCCGTACCACCGGCAGCACCAGGGCAAGCAGGTCGCGCGCCGCGAACAACTCGGGCGGGGTCCCGCCGAGGCGCCGCATGCGGGCTTCCAGGGCCGCGTCCGTCAGGGCCTCCTCCGCGAGCGGGCCTTCCCCGGTCAGCGGCGCCCGGCGCCCACTCAGGACGAGGTCACGGGGCGCGCCCCCGGCGGCCGCGAGGGTACGCGCGACCTCGTAGGCGATGAGGGTGCCCAGGGAATGGCCGAATAGCACGAGGGGCTTCTGCGGCATCGCCCGGGGGCCCCGGCGATCTCGGCCGCGACGGTTGGCAGGTCGGTGGCGAAGGCCTCGCCGAAGCGGGTGCCGCGCCCGGGCAGCTCCGGCACCCGCACCTCGGCGATGTCGGCGAGCGCGCGCTCCAGCGACGCGTAGGCGGTGGCGTTCCCGCCGGCGAAGGGCAGGCAGACGAGGCGCACCGGACCCGCCGGGTTGAGGGGCCCGCGCGGGAAGACGGGACAGGTCTGCGTCATGGGGCGGTCTCGATCAGGTCCGGAGCGGCATCACCTGGGCGTTTCTGCACAGGTTGCGGCAGGTCAGGCAAAGAACAGTCGTCGAATGTGATCGGATAATACATTTCTAAGCTGAATTAGAATAATGTTAAAGCAAGCATTGCGGTTGTCTTGCGGCTGTCCTTCGTCTAGGGCTGGCCGACCTGAGCAGCCACTCGATCGGGGCGCATCGCCCATCCGCACGAACGGGGAGATCATCCTGTGACATTGCTGGCAGCCGAGGCCGAGGTCCACCTTGCCGATGCGGAGCGCCACGTGGCGCATCTCTGCGCGCATTTCGAGGAGCACGACTTCGTCGTCGAGGCGGCGCCCAGCCGGACCCGGATCGCCTTCGACGTCGGCACCGGCATCCTGGAGAGCGACCGGGACCGCCTCACCCTGCGGGCCGAGGCCGATGACACGACCCGGCTCGCCGCCATCAAGTTCATGCTCGCCCAGCACCTGCAGGAGCTGCCGGGCGCGGCGGAGGCCCGCTTGGTCTGGACGGGGGACGGCTGCGCGGACACCACCCTGCCGAGCCTGCGCGAGGTCCGGGTGAGCCGCATCCGGGATCTCACCCCGAACCTGCGCCGCATCACCTTCGCGGGCCAGGATCTCGGTCGCTACGACGCGCCGGACATGCACATCCACCTGCTGATACCGCCCGAGGGCCAGCCGCCGGTCTGGCCGGTGCCGGGCGCCAACGGCATCCCGGTCTGGCCGGAGGGGCCGGCCGCGCCGGCCCTGCGCACCTACACCGTCCGGCGGGTCGACGTGGAGGCCGGCGAGATCACGGTGGACTTCGTCCTGCACGCGGCGCCCGGTCCGGGGGCCGCCTTCGCCGCGCGGGCCCGCCTCGGCGATGTCGTCGGCATACTGGGACCCGGCGGGCGCGGCGTCGCCCCCGCGCAATGGTACCTCCTGGCCGGCGACGACACGGCGCTGCCGGCGATCGGCCGTATCCTCGAGCGCCTGGCGCCCGACGCCACCGGCGTGGCCGTAGTCGAGGTGGACGATGCAGCCGACGAACTGGCCCTGCAGCATCCCGCGGGCCTCGCCCTGCGCTGGTTGCACCGCAAGGGCGCCCCCGCCGGCACCACCCCCCAGCTGGCCGAGGCCGTCCGCGCCATCCCGATCCCGCAGGACCGCAGCGTCTTCGCCTGGGCCGGCACCGAGTTCGAGACCTTCAAGGCCCTGCGCGCCCATTGGCGCAAGACCTGCGGCCTGCCCCGCGACCGGCATCTTGCGGTGGCCTATTGGCGCCGCGGGCACAGCGAGGACGCGGACACGTAAGGGACCTGCGATGGCCGCCTTCGGCTTCCTCGACGTCGCGCCCCTGCGCGCGAGCCCGGGCTTCCGGCTGCTCTACGCGGCGCGGGCCGCCTCCTTCCTGGCCTTCGGGGTGCTCGGCGTCGCCGTCAGCCTGCAGACCTACGCGCTCACGGACTCGTCCCTGCAGGTGGCGCTGCTGAACGCCGCCGTGGCAGGGCCGATGGCCCTGTCGCTGATGCTCGGCGGCTGGCTCGCCGACCGCTTCGACCGGCGCTCCGTGATGGTGTGGTCCCGGACCGCGCACCTGGCCGCGATCCTGATCCTGATGGGCAACGCGGCCGTGGCCGAGCCCGGAATCCTGCCGATCTTCGCCGCCGCCGTGGTGGGTGGGGCGACCTTCGGCTTGGGCATGCCGGCCCTGATGGCCGCGACCCCGGCCCTGGTCGGGCGCGAGCACCTCGCCGGGGCGGCCGCCCTCACCGCCGTGGCGGCCCAGGCCGGCGCCATCGCGGGGCCGTTCCTCGCCGGAGCGATCACGGCGCGGATGGGCCTGGTCGCCTGCTACGGATCGGTGGCGCTGGCCTCGGGCCTGACGCCGATCCTCCTCGCCCGGCTTCCTCGCCTGCCGCCGGCGCGCGTCGTGCCCGGCGGCGACGCGCCGGCGGATCGGACGGGTGGCCTCCGGTTCCTGGCGCGCTCGCCCCTGGTCCTCAGTCTCCTGCTCATCGACCTCGTCGCCCTGGTCTTCGCGGTGCCCTACGTGCTCCTGCCCGAACTCGCCGCCCGCGCCGTCCTGGGCGGCGCCGACAGCCTCGGCCTCCTCTACGCCGCGCCTGCGGTGGGCGCCCTGATCGGCGCCCTCGGCTCCGGCCGTGCCGGGGCGAGCCCCTGGGCGGGGCGCTGGCTGCTCGCCTGCGTGGCGGTCTGGGCCGGAGCCTGCCTCGCCCTCGGCCTCGTCGGCGGGCTCGCCCCGGCCCTCCTCGTCCTCACCATCTTGGGGGCCGCCGCGAGCCTGGCCGGCATCCTGCGCGCGGCCCTGATCCAGCGCGCCACGCCGGACGCGATGCTCGGCCGGATCTCGAGCCTCTGGGTGCTGGAGGAGACCCTCGGCCCGGCGCTCGGCGGCATGCAGATGGGCACCAGCGCGCATCTCGCCTCCGCGCGCCTCGCCCTGGTGACGGGCGGGGGGCTCTGCCTCGCGGCGACGGCCGGTTTCGCGGCCCTCGTTCCCAGCCTCCGGCGCGTGAGCCTCGCGCCCGAGAAGCGCCCCGAGACCGGCCATGCCGGGCTGATTCCGGCCGATGCGCGCTGAGGCCCGTCGCCGGATCGTCCTCGGATGGATCCTCGTCCTTCTCGCCGCGTCGCTGCCGGCGCGGGCGGACCCTGCGGAGCCACGCGTCGCCGCCCTCGACTGGGGTGCGGTGGAACTGCTGCTCGGCCTCGGCGTCGTGCCCGTCGGCGTGACCCAGCCGGAGGGCTACAACCGCACCGTCGTGGCGCCCGCCCTGCCGCCGGGCGCCACCGATCTCGGCCTTATTGTGGAGCCCAACCTCGAGGTCCTGGCCCGGCTGAAGCCCGACCTCATCCTGGGCAACCCCCTCCAAGTGGCGAGCCAGGGCGATTTCCTCCGAAGGATCGCGCCGACCGAGGCGGTCTCGATCTACGCCCAGGCCGGCACGCCCTACGCCCAGGCCCGGGCCGAAACCCGGCGCATCGCCGCGCTGATCGGGCGCGAGGCCGCCGCCGAGGCCCTGGAGACGCGCACGGAGGCGCTGCTGGACACTCTCGCCGCCGTGGCCTGCCCCGGCGATCGGCGACCGGTCTTCCTCGTCTGGATCGTCGATCACCGCAACGTGGTGGTCTACGGGCGCAACAGCCTGTTCCAGACGGTGCTCGACCGGCTCGGCCTCGCCAATGCGTGGACCGGGCCGACCAACGCCTACGGCTTCGCCGTGCTCGGCATCGAGCAACTCGCCGCCGGTCCGCCCGACGCCCGCATCGTCCATATCGGGCCGATCCGATCGGATGCCGCCCGTGCCCTGGCATCGAGCCGGCTCTGGCAGACGCTTCCGGCGGTGCGCGATCACCGGGTCACCGTGCTGCCGCCGGTCTGGTTCTACGGCGGCCTGCCGGCGATCGCGCGCTTTGCCGGGCTGATGGCGGAGCAACAGCGGGAGACCTGTCCGCGTGGCTGAGGCGCGGGCCATCGCGGGCGCCTCCGCGCGTCGCCCCTCCGGCACGGCCCTGCTCATCGGGGCCGTGTGCCTCGCGGCCACGCTCCTCACACTGCGCAACCTCACGGCGGACCTGCCCCTGGCGCGGGCCCTGTCCGCCCTGTGGAACCCGGACTGGACCGACATCCACCAGGTCATCCTGCACGAGAGCCTCGCCCCCCGCCTCGCCACCGCCTTGCTCGCCGGCGCGGCGCTCGCCCTGTCCGGGACCGTGCTGCAGCAGGTCCTGCGCAATCCCCTGGCCTCGCCCGCGACCCTCGGGATCTCGGCCGGCGCGCAGCTCGCCCTGGCGCTCGCCTCGCTGTTCGCCCCCGGCCTGTTTGCGGAAGGGCGCGAGGCGGTGGCGCTCGCAGGCGCCGGCCTCGCGGCCCTCGCGGTCTTCGCCCTCGGCCGCAGCCGGGGCTTCGCGCCTCTCGGGCTGCTGCTGGCCGGGCTCGTGATCGATCTCACCTGCGGGGCGATTCAGACCCTCCTGGTCATCCTGCACCAGGAGCGCCTGTTCGGGCTGTTCGTCTGGGGTGCCGGGTCGCTGGCCATGAACGACTGGTCCGCCCCGGCCTACCTCGCGCCGCGCCTCGCGGTCGCCGCCGGGCTCGTGGTCCTGATGGTCCGGCCGCTCGCGCTCCTCGACCTCGACGAGACCAACGCGCGCAGCCTTGGGCTCGGCCTCGGGCCGGCCCGCCTCGGCGCCCTGGTGCTCGCGGTGGCGCTCGCCGGCTTCGTGGTGAGCGGCGTCGGCGTGATCGGCTTCGTCGGTTTCGCCGCGCCGATCCTGGTGCGGCTCACCGGCACCCGGCGCCTGCGCGACCGCCTGATCGCCGCGCCCCTGCTCGGGGGTGCCCTGCTCTGGCTGACCGATACGGTGGTGCTGGCCCTCGGCCCCCTGGTCTCGCTGCCGACCGGCGCCTTCGCGGCGCTGCTCGGCGTGCCGCTGCTGCTCTGGCTGCTGCCGCGCCTGCGCGGGGTCGGAAGTCTGCACCACGCCACCGAGGCGACGGCGCGCGCGCCGAAGCCCTGGCGCCGCATCGCCGCTTGGGGCGCGCTGTTGGCGCTCCTGTCCGTCGGCGCCCTGGTGCTCGGCCGACAGGAGGGCGGCTGGGTCGTCAGCCTCGGGGACGGCCTCGCCGAGGTGATGCCCTGGCGCTGGCCGCGCGTCGTCGCCTCGCTGGCCGCGGGCGCGACCCTGGCGCTGGCCGGCGCCCTGGTCCAGCGCCTCACCGGCAACCCCCTCGCGAGCCCGGAGGTCCTCGGCGTGAGCGCGGGGGCGGCCTTCGGGCTGATCGCCGTCAGCCTACTCGTCGCCCTCCCGGACCGGGCGATGCTCCTCGGCGCGGGCGGCGCCGGCGCTCTGGTCTCCCTCCTGGCGATCCTGGCGCTCGGCCGGCGGGCCGCCTTCGCACCGGAACAGATGCTGCTCGCCGGCATCGCCCTGACCACGGGCTTCGGCGCGCTCCTCACCATCCTGATGATCAGCGGCGATCCGGCGGTGGTGATGCTGCGGGCCTGGACGGCGGGTTCCACCGCGCGGGTGGCGCCCGACGATGCCGTTGCGGCCCTGGCGCTCCTCGGGATCGGGGCGGCCTGCCTGCCCCTGGTGGTGCGCTGGCTCGACCTGATGCCGCTGGGGGACGCCACCGGGCGGGCCCTCGGCCTGAGTCTGGGGGGGAGCCGCCTCGCCATCCTGACGCTGGCGGCCCTGCTCACGGCGGCCGGAACCCTTGTCGCCGGCCCCCTGAGTTTCGTCGGCCTCGTGGCGCCACAGGTGGCGCGGCTCACCGGCCTGGCGCGGGCCGCGCCCCATCTCGCGGGCTCCGCCCTCGTCGGCGCACTGATCATGGTGGCGGCGGATTTCGTCGGCCGAATGGCGTTCTTCCCCGACCAGCTTCCGGCCGGCCTTGTCGCGGCCCTCGTGGGAGCGCCTTTCATGATGTGGCTGCTGGCCCGGCGGTAAGTCTTCGATTTTTTATTTATTCCAAAGTGTAGATGTGCTGAATCAACAACGCCATCTTGAAATATCGCAAGCGACCGCAGAGTCGGCTTGATCAATAGCCTCCCCCATGCGCACCTCGTCGTCGCAAGGTAAGTTCGCCTGCTTAGAATAACTCCAGAATTCAGTCGGGAGCATTCGGCAAGTGCCCTTTTGACGGATCTCGCCGATCCCGTCTGCTGCATGACGTCAAGATCGGCATCGGAAAGCATTCCCCATGGTCCAGGTCGAGCTCCTTCCCGCCTCCTGCAGGTCCGCGCGTCCCGGTCGCCGGATCGGCGCGGCGGGCGTTTCCGCTCTCGCACTGGCGGCGACGGTGCCGGCCCTGGGGTGCGGCACGGCCCTGGCGCAGGGCGCGGGCGGCACCGCCGCGGTGCAGCTCGAAACCCTGTCGGTGGCCGGTTCGGGGACCGGCATCCCGGCCGGCACCGCGAGCGCGCTGAAGGCGGCCACGTCCTACGTGGTCCCGAATTCGAAAACCGGCACCAAGACCGACACCCCCTTGCGCGAGGTGCCCCAGTCGGTCTCGGTGGTGACGCAGAAGCAGATCGAGGACCGCGGCGTCCAGAACCTCGCCGACGCTCTGGGCTACAGCGCCGGCGTGGTCACCTCGCCGCAGGGACAGGACGGGCGGTTCGACCAGCTCATCATCCGGGGCTTCGACCAGACCCAGCGCGGCATCTACAAGGACGGCCTGCGCCTGCCGCAGACCAGCTTCTCGGGCTTTCCCATCGAGCCCTACGGCGTCGAGCGCATCGACGTGCTGCGCGGGCCGAGCTCGGGCCTGTTCGGGCTCAATGATCCGGGCGGACTCGTCAACTTCATCACCAAGAAGCCGCTCGCGGTTCCCTATCGCGAGATCTTCGGCGGGTATGGCAGCTTCAACCGCAAGCAGTTCGGCTTCGACCTGAGCGGCCCGGTCAACCCCGAGAAGACGATCCTCTACCGCGTGACCGGCCTGCTGCGCGAAGGCGGCACGCAGGTGGATTATACGCCGCTGGACCGGATCTACATCGCCCCTGCGGTCACCTTCGCGCCGTCGGCCGATACGAGCCTGACGCTGCTCGGCAACTATCAGAAGGACCGCACGGGCGACAGCTTCCGGGCCGTTCCGCGCGACTACACCAACGGCAGCAATCCCTACCGGGCGCAGCTGCGCGGCCGCTTCCTCGGAGAGCCGAACTTCTCGCGCTTCCTCGCCGAGCACTTCGAGGGCGGATACCAGTTCTCGCACCGCTTCGACGATTCCTGGACCGTGCGCCAGAACCTGCGCTACGCCCATGCCTCGACGGACTACAACGCCGTCTATGCCACCGACAGCAGCCCGGCCGCGCCCAACATCCTGGGGCGCTCGGCGCAGACCTGGCTGGAGGAGTACGGCGTCTTCACCGTCGACACGCAGCTCCAGAACGATTCCCAGTTCGGCCGGTTCAAGAACACCGCGCTGGTCGGCGTCGACTACAGCAAGGTCAACAACAAGAGCAATCAGTTCGGCGGTCCGACCGCCGCGCTCCTCGGCGTCGGCCCCCTGGTCGGCCCCCTCGACATCCTGAACCCGGTCTACGGCACGGGCGTCGCCACCCTGCCGCAGACGCGGCTCGCGCGCATCGACCAGGAGCAGGTCGGCCTCTACGTCCAGGACCAGGTCAAGTTCGACGACCGCTGGGTGCTCAGCCTCAACGGCCGCTACGACTGGGTGACGACGAAGACGACCGCTATCAACCCACCGATCGACGCCGTGCGCCAGCAGCTCGACGCCTTTGGAATTCCCAACGCAATTCCTGCTGTCTTCGGCGCGAACCAGCATGCCCAGGCCTTCAGCGGCCGGGCGGGCCTGTCCTATCTCTTCGACAACGGCCTCACGCCCTACGTCTCAGCGGCGCGCTCCTTCAACGTGCTGCCGGTCTACGTCCAGCAGAGCACGACGCAGACCATTCCGGGCGTCGGCGCGGTCCCGACATCCTACAATATCCTCCCGCCCAAGCCCGAGCGCGGCGAGACCATCGAGGCCGGCGTGAAGTTCCAGCCGCCGGGTGCCGCGAGCTCGATCCTGTTCTCGGTGTTCGACACCAAGAAGACCAACGCGCTGACCTTCGACCCCACCGATCCGCTGCAGCAGGCGTTCTATCAGGTCGGCGAGATCTCGGTGAAGGGCTTCGAGACCGAGGCCACCATGGACCTGCTCGACGGGTTCAAGCTGATCTCCTCGGCGACTGTCCTGAGCGCCGAGGTGACCAAGGACGAACCGCCCGCCGGAGGCCTGAGCGCGGTTGGCCGACGCCCCATCCAGGTGCCGAACTTCACCGCCGCCACCTGGGCTGACTACACGGTGCAGGTGGGCCCGTTCCGCGGCCTCGGCCTCGGCGCCGGCTTCCGCTACGTCGGCGCCAGCTTCGGCGACGCCCAGAACACCATCCGGGTGCCGGACTACTTCCAGGTCGATGCGGCGGTGCGATACCAGTACGAGAACTGGCGCTTCCAGGTGGCCGCCAACAACCTCCTCGACCGCGTCTTCGTGGGCACCTGCTCGCAGCAGATCGGCTTCGTCGGCTGCAACTACGGCGAAGGCCGCCGCGTCACCGGAACCGTGAGCTATCGGTGGTGACCCGTCGACGATCGTCGAGCGCGGCCCGTCCAATCCCGGGAACGTGCCACGGCCGCTCCTCCGTGATGCGTCGATGGCGCGCCGTCACTCGACATTCAGGGTCGAGGCAAGCTCCGGCACCACGATCATGGTGAGGCTTGAGGCTCCTCCGGAGTTCAGGGTCGTGCCGAGGGAGCTTCCGCGGCCCGGCATGTCGCCGGAACTGATCCGAAACCTGGCTGCACGCTCTAAGAGCGTTTCCGTAGTTGCGCTGTCGCCGATGGAATACAGGGTCGTGAGGAGGGAAGATGGAGGAGTGAACGTCGAGATTAAGGGACGACCGCCGCTTTTCTCGGAGCATTCTGCCTACCATTACAGTTGCGTTGTTGATGGGGTTCTGAATCTCTGCCTCACCATGATTCGCGCATCATGGACGACCGGGATCTCTATCGAGGCGACGCTGGAGTTGTGGGCCTCGGCGCTGCGAGACGTGAAGGGGCGCGTGCGGCCTCTGTTCACCCAGGAGCGGGTCGCCGCCTCGGCGGGTACTTTCCTGGACGGACTGCTCGGCGCGGAGCGGCGCAAGACCGGTTGGATGCGGGCGGAAGCCGCGGGCGATCCTGGGCCTTGGCGTCAACAGGCCGTGCTCGGTCGCGGACGCTGGGATGCCGACGCCCTACGCGACGTGGTGCGTGAGTATGCCCTGGAGACGCTGGCCGACCCAGTACTGTTCTGGTCCTCGATGAGACCGGCTTCCTCAAGCAGGGCAAGGCTTCGTGCGGGGTGCATCGCCAGTCCACCGGCTCGGCCGGCAAGATCACGAACTGCCAGATCGGTGTGTTTGCAGCCTACGCCTCTCGGCACAGTCATGCCTTCATCGATCGGGCCTTGTACCTGCCCAAGACCTGGACCTCGGATCCGGCCCGGCTGGCCGCCGCCCACGTGCCGGAGGGGACGGCCTTCGCGACCAAGCCGGGATTGGCTCTGGCGATGATCGAGCGGGCGATGGCCGCCCAGCGTGCCGTTTTCCTGGGTGGCGGCCGATACCGTGTACGGGGTCGGCGACATCGGACAAGCGCTACGCCGGGCGGGCAAGGGCTACGTGCTCGGGGTCAAGAGTGATCACAGGTTCAACGCCTGGATCGGCAAGCCACCGGTGGCGGGCAGCGCCGAGGCGATCGCGAACGGCCTTGCTCCGACGGCCTGGACGTGTCTGTCGGCGGGCGACGGGACGAAGGGCGCGCGGCTGTACGACTGGGCCTACTGCGAACTGGCCGACCTCGATGGTGCCGACGACCAGACCCGGTCTGTGGACGCGGGGGCTCCTGATCCGGCGCAGCCTGGCTGACGCCGAGCGGGCCTACTTCACGACCTGGTGCCCGGCCGGCACGCCGATCCAGACCCTGGTGGCGGTCGAGGGACGACGTTGGAGCATCGAGGATGCGTTCGAGACGGCCAAGACCGAACTCGGGCTCGCTCACAACGAGACCCGCTCCTGGCACGGCTGGCACCAACACGTCAGCCTAATGATGATGGCCTTCGCCCTGCTGGCGGTGATCCGCCATCACGCCAACGTACCGCCCCCAAAAAGACCGGCTCGGACGGGATCACTGCACGGCGAAGGCAAAGAGATCTAACTGCATCGCTGGAGTCGGAGGTGATCGCCTTGTGCTCCGCCGCGGTGCTCGGGATGCGACGACTGGTAACTCCGTAGACCCTCTACCGTAAAGCACGGCTCCGATGATCTGGCACCCATCGCCACGATGGTAGATGTAGGCCCGGTAGGGGCCGGCGCCGAAGATCTCCTGCATCAGCACTTCATCGCCCGGCAATATGTCGAGGGTCCGAAGAAGGCATGCGAGGCCAAGCACTTGAGTACCAGAGGTTCGGAACTCAAAGCTCTGCCCTGCCCAAATGCTGCATTGGGCTCCGACAGAGGTCTGCCGGAAGGGATTGATACTTGGTTGCGTTAAAGGGTCGAGAAGGAAGTAAGCGATCGCCTCACGATCAGCGATATGCGGGCAGGCGCGGAGCGATGCCGCGAGCTGAAGTTGTGTGACCGGCACGAGCCCTCCTCTCGAGCTAGAGCATGCGATTAGCCGCTTTCGCACAGGCTCGTATGTTCGCAAAGCTCACGCTTGTGAGGCTGCCCGAACCTAGAGCTGCACCCGATCAAGTTGGGTCAAAGGCATCGTAGCCTGCGTGATCGGCCCCCATTGAAGTGGTCCGCCCTTTGATATGGCTTTTGAGCCTGGTGCCCCTGACCCACCAAACTGGTCCGCGCTGAGCGCAAGTTTTTCGGGCATCCTGAACCCTGAAGGAGGGAAGATGCCATGCCTCGCAAACGCTTCACGAACGAACAGATCGCCTTCGCCCTTCGGCAGGCGGAGAACGGCGCCACGGTGGACGAGGTCTGCCGGAAGATGGGCGTCTCCGAGCCGACGTTTTACCGTTGGAAGAAGCAGTTCGTCGGCATGGGCGTGCCGGAGATCCGACGGCTCAAGCAGCTGGAGGACGAGAATAGCAAGCTCAAGCGGCTGGTCGCCGACCTGACACTGGACCGCTCGATGCTGCAGGACGTCCTCAAACGAAAGTGGTGAGGCCTGCCGCTCGCCGTGAGGTCGCTGGTCACCTGCAGGTGGCCTACGACATCAGCCAGCGTCGGGCCTGTCTGGCTACCGGCTTCGGCCGTTCGTCCCAGCGCTATACCAAGCGCTCTGATCCGCAGGTCGCGCTGCGGATGCGATTGAAGGAGTTGGCTGCTGCACGGGTGCGCTACGGCTACCGGCGGCTGCACATCCTGTTGCGACGGGAGGGCTGGGAGGTGAACCATAAGCGCACCTACCGGATCTACAGGGATGAGGGACTGTCCATCCGGTCCAAGCTGCCCAAGCGCAAGCGAGCCTGGCGCTATCGCCAGGGACGACCGGCAATCGGTGGACCCAACGAGGTCTGGGCGATGGACTTCATGGCCGACCGTCTGTTCGATGGTCGTCCGTTCCGGATCCTGACGGTCGTCGATTGCCACACGCGAGAGGCGCTCTCGCTCACACCGAGAGCCAACTTCCGCGCCTTCCAGGTGACCGAGGCCACATGGGCCGTCTCCAGCCAGATCCCGAGCTGGGCGAGGCCGATGCAGCCAAGGACGATCAGGGCAGGCCGAAGCCAGAACTGGTCGCCGAGGGATTCGATCCAGGCTCGAAAACGTGCCCTCATGCCGGCGAGCCCTTTCCTTCCGAACCCTGTTGATCGGGGTCCTTGCGTTGGACGTCGTCACGGTCCTCGCGCAGCACCTGCCAAGGTCCACGCCGTGATCGGCCCCCACGCGGTGGTCCAAGGATAAAGTTAGTGCGCGGTAGGTCTGGAGTTGACCCCGTTTGTGGTCCACGGCCTATGCAAGTTCTCGGGCAGTGACAGCTTGGTTCGCGAAGGCTCGGGGCGTCAAGCCGCCCAGTGCCGTGTGGGGGCGATCTTCGTTGTAGTGGCACCTCCATTCCTCGATGCGGTCGCGGGCATCAGCCAGCGACAGGAACCACGAGGCGTTCAGGCACTCCGCCCGTAGGCGGCCGTTGAACGACTCGATATAGGCGTTGTCGGTCGGCTTGCCCGGTCGGGAGAAGTCGATCTCGACCCCGTTCAGGTAGGCCCATTGGTCGAGCATGCGGCCGGCGAACTCCGGTCCATTGTCGACCCGCAAGCTCTTGGGCCGACCTCGCAGCCGGACTAAGGCGTCCAGGGCCTCGTACGACGCCACCTCGCCGGACCAGAACTGGGGCTATTCCGGCGGCGCCGAGGGGGCCCGGGCGCTCCTGAGCGCGGTCGCGTCCTCGACCATCGGGGTCGCCGGCACCACTTTCTCCATCACCATCGCGGCCCTGACGCTGGCCTCCGGGCAGATGGGCCCGAGGCTGCTGCGCAACTTCACCCGCGACGCCCGCAACCAGATCGTGCTGGGTATTTTCCTTGGCACCTTCGCCTATGCGCTCATGGTCCTGCGCACCGTGCGCACGGTGCAGGAGAGCCCCTTCGTCCCGCACCTCGCGATCACGGGGGCCATGCTCCTGGCGCTCCTCTCCCTCGCGACCCTGGTCTGGTTCGTCCACCACATCGCGGCCAGCATCAATGTCGAGACGGTGGTCGATGCGGTCCATCGCGACCTCTGCGCCGCCATCGAAGCCCGGACCTGTGAAGCGGCCGGCATGACACTCCCGGACCGGCTGCACACCGGCGGCGGAGTCTCCATCGACGCCAGCGGCTACCTCCAAGCCGTGGACGAGGATGCCTTGGCCGACTGGGCGCAGGAGCACGGTGCGACCATCGTCCTGCGGGTTCGCCCCGGCGACTACGTGCCGAGCGGGTTTCCCGTCGCGTTCCCCTCCGCCGGGATCGAAGATGCGGAGGCGGCACTTAGGCGTTCGCTGACCTTCGGGCGCCGCCCGGCCGCCCTGCAGGACCTCGAATACTCGATCCGGCAATTGGTCGAGATCGCGGTCCGGGCGCTTTCGCCGGGCATCAACGACCCCTTCACGGCCGGCAGCGTCGTCGACCATCTCGGCGATGCCCTGTGTCGGGTGGCATCACGCCATCTACCCACCGGTGCCGTCGTCCGGGACGGCCGGGTGGTGCTCGTCCTTCCCGTGACCGATTACGACGACCTGTGCGATGCCCTGTTCCACATGATCCGCCAGAACGCCGCCGGATCGGTGCATGTCCTCGCCCGGCTGCTCGACGTGCTCACCCGCGTCGCCGAGGTGGAGCGCCTCAAGGACCGGACCGCCGAACTCGCCCGTCACGCCGACCTCGTGGTCGCTGCCGCCCGGCGCGACGTCGCGGATCCCAACGACCTCGCCGACCTCGAAGCGCGACACCGCCAATTCCACGCCGTCGCGGCCCCGTTCTCACAAGCGCCCGTTTAGGAACATGCCCAGCGTCGGGCAATGGGTAGCGGATTACCTGAGCGCCAAGCCAGTCTGCGCCCAGAAGGCGTAGTAGGCGACGATGATCAGCGCCGCGTAGGCCGGGGCCAGCAGCGTCCCCAGCTTGAGCAGATCCGTCGAGGTCCAGGCCGGCCGCTCCTCGCCTTGGAAGATCAGCAGCGCTTTCGAGGAGACCGGCAGGGTGAGGCAGTAATCCATGCCCGCATTTGCCAGGAAGGCGACTGCGACCGGGTTGAGGCCGAGCCTGTCTGCGAGGAGTAGCAGGGGTGGCAGCAGGGCCACCACCCGCGCGGTGTGGGACACCATGTAGAGGTGCGCCGTCAGGCCGAGCGCCGTCAACCCGAGCAGGATCGGAAGCGTCGGGCTGTCGGGCCCGAGACCGCTTGCGGAAAGCGCGGAGCCGATCAGCCATTTCGCGGCTCCCGTCGAGATCAGGGCGCGGCCGAGCACGAGGGAGGCCGCGATGAACAGGACGAGCGACCAGTTCACGGCCTTAACACCGTCCTCCCAGTCGAGGACGCCGACGACCGGCATCGTCAGGATCACCGCGCCGACGACCGCCACGGTGGCGATGCCGAAGGGATGATAGCCCTCCGTCAGCCACAGACCCAGCATGGCGAGCACCACGGCCCCGGCCCGCCACTCCTTGGCGGACAAGGGACCCGACGGAGCCTCGATCTCCGCGATCTGCCGGGCCCGGGTCTCGGCGTCGAGGAAGAGGTGGCCGATCAGGAAGGTCGTGATCAGGCAGGCGGCAGCGCCGAAGGGCAGTCCGCAGAACATCCATTGCCCGAAGCCGATGCTCTGGTCGGAAAGCCGCTCCAGCAGGTCGACGGTGACGAGGTGGGAGCCGGCGCCGGTAAGGCTGCAGATCGTCGAGAGCGCGATGAGCGCGGGGATCAGCAGGCCGATGGCCTTGGCGAGGCGCGGGTCGTCGTCAGCCTCGGTCAGGCTGCGATGCAGCGGCAGGAGCACCGTGGCCCGCCCGGAGGTGGAGGGAATCAGGAAGGCGAGTGGAACGATGCCGAGCGTCAGGCGCCACATCAGCCCGCCGACGCTGGTCCCACGCCCGGCGATCAGGGCGGTGAGCCGGCCCGCGAGCCCGCTCTTCTCCACCGCCGCGCCGAGCACGAAGGTGCCGATGACGAGCCAAACGACCTTGGAGCCGAGGCCGTCGATCAGCGCGCGCTGCTCGACGGCCCGGACCGCAACCAGGGACACGGCCGCGGCGACGGCGACATAGGCCGCGCTGAGCCCGGTCAGGACCCACAAGATGGCGGCGCCCCCGAAGGCCAGCATGGCCGCCCGCGCCGGCCAATCCAGGTCCTCCGGCAGGGTCACGGCGAAAGCCAGGGCCACAAGGAGTCCGGTGGCCGAGAGCGTCCGAGCGCTCGTCATCTGCATGGTTGACAGACCTGCGCCGGGACAAGCGACGGTGCGACCGCCGGTCGGTCAGGGAGACACGTATCCCCGGACGCGGCATGCCAAGTGTCGAGGCGCCCCCTAAGACCTGGAAATGCCAGAAGGCCATGAAATATCATTGGCGGGTCAGGTCCTTGGCCGCCAAGGTCTTCGATGACGTGGGGCAAACATGGGAAGGGCCCGCCTCGGCAGTGCTCGGCGGGCCCAGTGGGGTGGTTTCGCTCAGACGGCGTGCCTCAGCAGTTGTCGTCCTTGCCAAGGCCCTGGTTCGCGCCGGCGTTGTTCATGGCCCCGACCGTGCCCGGCGAAGCGGGCTGCTGGCCGCCGGCGAGGTTCTTGCTCGACGCACCGACGCCGTTGCCCTGGTCGTTCTTCGCCTCGGAGCCCGACTTCTCACCGACCATCTGGTTGGTGCCGACGTTGTTCATGGCACCGACCGTGCCCGGCGAAGCGGGCTGCGGACCGCCGGCCAAGTTCTTGCTGGACTTGTCGACGTCCGAACTCTTCGGGTTCACATGGTCCGGCGTCGGGTCCTTGGAGCGCGTGGCTCCCGTGTTGCAAGGGGCCGCGAGGGCCGGCGCGGCCAAGACCAGGGTGGCGACGGCGGCGAGAGCGAAGGAGCGCATCGACATATCCTCAGACTGTTGACGTTGTCTCCGACAAGCCTTCCGATACCATCGGGTTCCTATTCGGCATGGCCATCCGGGGGCTCACCAGGGCGCGTTGACCGGGTCCATCGCGATGATCCTCCTACGACGCTGTGCTCGGGGTCATCAGTTCAGTCCCAGCTGCGACTTGCTCGTCAGTTGGCCGTTGCGGAACGACAGGGTGAGGTTTGCACCGTAACGGCCGGTCCCTTGCCAGGCATAGGTCGTGCGCCGGGTCTCGCCGATGCTCATCCGGGTCACCGTCCGGCCGGGACAGCCCAGGATCTCGACGACCCGGTGGTAGGGCATGCCGTGCTTCAGGGCGCCGTAGGCCGCGCGGGTCGCGCGGCACTCGGACGCGGTCGCCGGTACAATTCCGAAGGCAAGGAGAACGGTGACCCTGACCCATCAAATTGGCTTTTCGCCAAGTTTGGTGGATCAGGCTGCGAGGAGGAACCGTCGTCGTAGGAGATCGAGATTGGCGCGACCGTACATGGCGCGCTTCAAGAGCTTGGGACGCGTGATCTGGCCTTCGGTTTGTCCACTGCTCCAAGGCAGTG
>NZ_JAGHKN010000046.1:0-36937 GCF_023093475.1 Methylobacterium sp. 37f | reverse complement strand
GGGGGCGCGGGTGGCGCTGCTGGCGCTGGGCACGCGCCTGTCCGAGGCGCTGAAGGCGGCCGACCTGCTGGAGGCCGAGGGCATCGCCGTGACGGTGGCGGATGCGCGCTTTGCCAAGCCGCTGGACGCGGCGATGATCCTGGACCTGGCGGCGAACCACGAGGTTCTGGTCACGCTGGAGGAGGGCTCGGTGGGCGGCTTCGGCGCCATGGTGCTGCACCTGCTGGCCGAGCGCGGTGCGCTCGATGCCGGCCGGGTGCGGGTCCGCACGCTGACCCTGCCGGACAGCTACCAGGACCACAACGCGCCGGACGCGATGTACGCCGAGGCCGGCCTCGACGCCGCCGGCATCCTCAACACCGTCAAGGCCGCCTTGCCCGAACGGAAGATGCGCGGCGCCAAGCTCGTCAGCGTCGCCCAGAACTAAGGACGACCCTTGCCCCGCGGAGCGGTTGCGCTCCGCGGGGCCGGTCCGAATCGGGCGGCTACTTGATCACCGCACAGGCGATGCGGGCCCCGGCTCCGCCGATGGGCTGGGTGGTGTGATCGTCCTCGTTGGCGTGGATGATCAGGGCCGAACCGTCGCCGTCCTTCAGGGCGCCCTCGCCGGTCAGCGGCGTCTCGCTCGACACCTCGGCGTTCACCGAACCGTCCGCGTTGGCGAAGACGTTGGGGAGGTCGCCCTCGTCCGGGCCTTCGGGATTGAGCAGGCCGTGCTTGCTCTGGTCGTGATTCACGTGCGCCTTCGAATTCTCGAACTTGGCGGTGTCCGAGCAGTCGCCGACGGCATGGAAATGGATGCCGTGCCAGCCGGGCGGGAGTCCGCCGGGCTGGATCGTCACCCGCATGACGAGCGCGCTCGCACCGTCGCGAATCATAATCTTTCCAATGGGTTCGCCCTTGCCGTTCTGGATCGGGCTCTCGAAGGTCTGCGGGGCCGCGGGGGGCGCTGCCTCAGCGGGCGCGGCCGGAGCGGGCTGCGCGAGGGCGGTGTGGGCAGCGATGGCCGAGCTCGCCGCGAGGGCGAGGACCGACGGAAGTCGTCTCATGAGTTGGCTCTCCTCTCCACGCCGGGTACGCCTGTGGAGCGTCAACGAAGATGGTCCCGGGGCGATCCACGACAATGCCGGACGGGCGCCAGGTTTCCCGAGCGGGGTGACGCGAGGTCGATCGGCCGGCCGAGGAAAACGGCTGGACCGGCAGCACGTGGACGAACTCTCAAGGTTTCGCTAGGTTTCCACAGTGAGAGCCCGGGTCGTGATCCCGATCCGGCAAGTCTTTTGCTGAGTTGAGGTTCTTTCGCGGTGATCCGAGGCCGGCGTCGCAGACCGATGAGGGACCCGTCCCGCCTCGGTACTTCGCCCAGAGCGTGTTGGGAGGTCGTCATGACGGTCTTGATGTCTCGCCGCATCCGGGGCGTTGCTTTCGCGCTCGGTCTGTTCCCGGGCCTGGCCCTGGCGGAGTCGGCTCCCCAATCCGGGCGGACCTGGACCGATCCACCCGCCCGCGGCACCGCCGAGGCCCGGTCCGACCCCGTTGCCGTGGCACCCGAGACCGGACGGCGCGCCGAGGCTGCCCCGGCGCCGGCCCGGGCGGCCCGCCCGGTTCGCAGCGCCGCCCGGACCCCCAAACGCCCCCGCGTATACGCCGAGGGTCGTGTCGAGGTCGCGCGTCGAAGCACTGTCGCCTCGCGTCGACGGGCCGCGCGTGTCGCAACGCCGGTCACGCCGCGCAAATTCGCGGCGCGACCGGTCGTCCGGCCTCTGCCGCCGGGCTTCGTCCGGAACGGCGACATCTCTGGATACGGCTATGGCGACGGATCGCGCGCGGAGGCGACCGGCGCCTTCGTGGACGGAGACGATCGCGCCCGCCGCATCCGGCAGGCCCAGGAGGCCGGCTACCTCGTGGTGCGCTCCCGCAGCGTCGAGTTCCCCGACGGACGGCGCCTGCGCACCTACCGCCCGATCGAGGACGACAGCGACGACTAGACCGAGCCGGCGCACCGCAACGAAAAACCCCGCCGGCAGCACCGGCGGGGTTCGGGAAATCGGGGTGGAGAGCGGGTTGGACGGGCGCGCGCGTTAGCGCAGGCGGCCGGGCCGGGCCGGCTCGAACACGATGCGGCGGTGGAAGGCGCACCAGCTCTTGCCGTCCGGAGCGGGGGCGCCGCAGCAGACGGCGCGGTCATTAGGCTCGCCGATGATGAACTTGCACACGAAGGCGCCGGACTGCGCGAACGGCACCCGCAGCTCGGCGGAGGGCTCGGCGATGGCATCGGCCTCGCCGACCTGTGACATGCGGACAAGCTGGTTCATGGATCGAATGACTCGCGGACTGGCTTTCGCGGGCTGAGCCCTGCGGAATGTGGCAGATGAGAAGCGCGTCGCGTCCGAAAGGCCCCCCGATCCGCACGGGTACGAAGGATGCACCGCCGCACGTCTCGGGAGATTCGCCGACCCGGATCGGGTCGAACACGCGACCGAACCGGGCGCGACAGCGTCATGATGCTGTTATATCTGGGGTTTGGGCTCCGGCAAACAAGTGCCGACGCATGGATGCGTTGCAGCGCACAGGTTTCCCGGCTTCCGGGACAGGGGCCGGCACCGCATCGCCCAGTTCGCACGGCTGGGACGGCGGGTCTCATCCCTGTTGCGGAAGACGAATCCCGGCCTGTCATCGAACTGTGACACGCGACTCCTAGAGGCGGACCATGCGAGGGGCGTCGGTGGATCATCCCGCTGGCGTGAATGACTCGCGAGGGCCCGAATCATGTCCGACGCGCGCCTATCCCCCGTGATCGCCGCCGGGCGACCGATCGGCTTGGAGAGCGGGCCGCGGCGCTCCGGGCCGCAGCTCGACGGGCGCCTCCACGTCTCGGGCCTGATCGGGTTCGCGCTCGTCCTCCTCGGCGGCCTCGCCTATGCGGGATACAGCCTCGTTCACGACATGAACGCGGTCGGTGAGACGCCGCTGGCGATCGGAGCCTTCGCGCTGCTGGCGCTGGCTCTCCTGATCGCCCTCGCCTTCGAGTTCGTGAACGGCTTTCACGACACCGCCAACGCGGTGGCGACGGTGATCTACACCCATGCCCTGCCGCCGCTGGTCGCGGTGATCTGGTCCGGCGCCTTCAACTTCCTCGGGGTGATGCTGTCCTCCGGCGCGGTGGCCTACGCCATCGTCACCCTGCTGCCGGTGGAGCTGATCCTGCAGGTCGGGTCGTCGGCCGGCTACGCGATGATCTTCTCCCTGCTGATCGCCGCGATCCTGTGGAATCTCGGCACCTGGGCGCTCGGCCTGCCGAACTCCTCCTCGCACGCCCTGATCGGCTCGGTGATCGGCGTCGGCCTCGCCAACCAGCTGATGGCGCCCGAGGGCCAGGGTACCTCCGGCGTCGAGTGGGGGCAGGCGGTGACGGTGCTGGAGGGGCTGCTGATCTCGCCCGTCCTCGGCTTCGTCCTGGCGGCCCTGCTGCTCGTGGCCATGAAGGCCGTCGTCAAGCGCCGGGACCTGTACGAGGCGCCTGCGGGCGAGGCCCCGCCCCCGCTCTGGATCCGCGGCCTGCTCATTCTCACCTGCACCCTGGTGTCGTTCTTCCACGGCGGCAATGACGGCCAGAAGGGCATGGGCCTGATCATGCTGATCCTGATCGGCGCGGCGCCCACCGCCTATGCCCTCAACCGCACCATGTCGGACGACATGACGCCGGTTTTCGCGAAGCAGTCGCAGGATGCGCGCGCGGTGTTCGCCGCCCGGGCCGGGACCATGGCGCCCCCCGACGCGGCCGCCGCCCGGGTCCAGGTCGCCGAGGCCCTGCGCACGAAGGCGCTGAACACGCCTGCCGTCTACGCGGCGCTCGCCGCCCTCTCGGAGGATATCGCCGCCTCGGTCCAGCGCCACGGCGCGATCCGGCAGGTGCCGGCCGCCGCCACCCCGAATCTGCGCAACGACATGTACCTCGCCGCCGACGCGGTGCGCCTCCTGCCGGGCACCGGGGCGGGCTTCCCGGAGGCCGAGGGCAAGGTGCTCAAGGCCTATGCCGGCCTCCTCAACGACGGCACCCGCTACATCCCGACCTGGGTGAAGGTCTGCGTCGCCCTGGCGCTCGGCCTCGGCACCATGGTGGGCTGGAAGCGCATCGTCGTCACGGTGGGCGCGCGCATCGGCAAGACCCACCTGACCTACGCCCAGGGCGCCTCGGCCGAGATGGTGGCCGCCGGCACGATCGGGCTCGCCGAACTCTACGGCCTGCCGGTCTCCACCACCCACATCCTGTCGAGCGGCGTCGCCGGCACCATGGCGGCCAACGGCTCGGGCCTCCAGGTCGCCACCGTGCGCAACATGGCGCTCGCGTGGGTCCTGACCTTGCCGGCCGCCATCACCCTGGCGGGCGGCTTGTTCTTCGTCCTGCGGCAGGTGTTCTGAGGGCTGGGGGATTCGCCGCCAACCGGCTCGCAGGACGTGGATTTCGCGCGCGTCGCCCTATCCCCCGTTGGGCTACGGCCTTCCCACAACGCGCGGGCTGCAGGGATCCCCTTTCCTTCCAGCAGAGGGAGACCCGGTGCGTCTCACGCCCACCCGCAGATGACCGCCATCACACTGTTCCCGGTCGAGGTTTGCCCCGTCAGAGTTGCGTGAATCCAGTCGCCCCTGCGGGAGCGGGTGGCCCGCGTAGCGGATCGGGCCGGCACGCCGTCCCGCAAGAGGGGAACGCGCGGTTCGGAGAAGTCGCCCCCTCTCCCGCCTGCTCCGCAGGCACCCTTCCCCGCAGAGAGGGAGGGGCGACCCGCGCCTGGGCGAATCGCGTCAGCGCACCCGAGAGCGCTGGATGAATCCAACAGCCATTCTCGGGCGGAGGGCCGCGTCGCGGCCGTCGGAATCGCCCGCACCCCCCCGCTTTCTTGAGGTCGCGCGGCGCTGCGTGTAGGTCGGGGGCAGGCGCGATCCGGTTCGGACGGCCGCAAGGGATTGCATGCGCGTCTTCGTGACCGGCACCGCCGGCTTCATCGGCTACCATCTCGCGCGGCGTCTCCTCGCGGAGGGCCACGCCGTGACCGGGTTCGACGGGTTCAGCGATTATTACGACGTCGCTTTGAAGCGGGCGCGCCATGCCGACCTCGCGCGGAGCCCGGATTTCACCGCCGTCGAGGCCCGGCTGGAGACCCCGGGTGCCCTGCGGGAGGCGGTCGAACGGGCCGCGCCCGACATCGTCGTGCATCTCGCGGCCCAGGCGGGCGTGCGCCACAGCCTGGAGAATCCCGCGGCCTACGTGGAGGCCAACCTCGTCGGCATGGCCAACCTGATCGAGGCGGTGCGAGCGCATCCGGTGCGCCACCTCCTGTTCGCCTCCACCAGTTCGGCCTATGGCGGCAACACGGCGCTGCCGTTCCGCGAGACCGACCCGGCGGTGACACCGCTCACCCTCTACGCCGCCTCCAAGCTGGCCGGCGAGGCGATGGCGCATGCCTATAGCCACCTGTTCGCGATTCCGACCACGGCGTTCCGGTTCTTCACCGTCTACGGCCCCTGGGGTCGGCCGGACATGGCCCTGTTCCTGTTCACCGCCAAGATCCTGGCCGGCGCGCCGATCACGGTCTATGCCGGGGGTGCGGCCGAGCGCGACTTCACCTACGTGGACGACCTCGTGGCGGCGATCCGGGGCCTGATGGACCGGCCGCCGGCGCCCGCCGAGGGGCCGGTCTGTCCCGGCGACACCTTGAGTCCGGTGGCGCCGTTCCGGCTGGTCAATATCGGCGGGGGGCGCCCGGTCCGCATCGACGCGATGATCGACGAGCTGGAGCGCGCCCTGGGGCGCCGCGCCGAACGCATCCTCCAGCCCCTGCCCCCCGGCGACGTGCCGCGCACCGAGGCCAGCACCGATCTGCTGCGCGCCCTCGTCGGCGCCGTGCCGGACACCCCGCTGAGCACCGGGATCGCCGCCTTCGTGGCGTGGTATCGGGACTATTACGGGGCCTGATCCGGCCCACCCCATGGCGGGTGACCTCGTCGAACCCGCCTCTCTCTCAGCTCCCTCTCCCCGGACGCCAACCTCTTGCCGAGCCCAACTTGCCGAGCTTAAGCCGCCCGATGATCTCCAGACCCTTCTCGCCCGGGCGCGCCGCGCCGGTGGCCCGCCGATGACGGCCCTGCGCTCGACAGCCCTGGCGGCGGCGGGGCTCCTCGCCTTCCTGCTGTTCTGGGAGGCCATGCCGCGCCTCGGCCTGATCAACCCGGCCTTCCTGCCGCCGCCGAGCACCATTCCGGCCGCCTTCCTCAACGAGGTCCGCCTCGGGGTCTGGGGCGAGGCGGTGCTGTCGAGCCTGAGCCACTACGTGGCGGGCCTCGGGGTCGGGGCGGGAGCCGGCATCGCGCTCGGCCTGCTCAGCGGCATGTTCCGGGGCTTCGAGGCCTTCACCGCCTGGATCGTGCGCCTGCTGCGGCCGATTCCGGGCCTGGCCTGGGTGCCGTTCGCCATCATCTGGTTCGGCGTCCAGCCGGAGGCGGCCGTCTTCATCATCGCCATCGGGGTGTTCTGGATCGTGTTCTTCGCCACGCAGGGAGCGGTGCGGGGCGTCGACCGCGACCTCGTCGAGGTGGCCCAGGCCTTCGGCTTCGGCTCGCCCTGGGCGCGGCTCACCAAGATCCTGCTGCCGGCCGCGACCCCCGGCATCCTGGTCGGCCTGCGGACCGCGCTCGGCCAGGCCTGGATGGCGGTGGTGGCCGCCGAGATCTTCGGCGTGCCCGGCGTCGGCGCCCGGATGATGCAGGCCTCCAGCCTGCTCTCCACCGACATCGTCGTGGTCTACATGCTCACCATGGCCGCCCTCTACGGCCTGTTCGATACGGCCTTCGTCGCCCTCCAGGGCTGGCTTCTCCGGTGGCGCGCCTGATGTCCGAGCCGATCATCTCCATCGCGGGACTGGAACTCGCCTACGCGCGCGACGGCGCCCGGACGGTCATCCTGCGGGACCTCGACCTCGCGGTGGCGCGGGGCGAGTTCCTCGTCATCGTGGGCGAATCCGGCGTCGGCAAGTCGACGGTGCTGCGGGTGCTGATCGGGCTCGCTCAGCCCAGCGCCGGCACCGTGCGGATCGAGGCCCGGCCGGGCTGCCGCACGCCGATGGCCCTGGTGTTCCAGGATGCGCGCCTGCTGCCCTGGCGCCGGGTCATCGCCAACGTGGCCTTCGGGCTCGAGGGCAGCGGCCTGTCGAAGGCCGAGCGCCTGGCCAAGGCGCAGGCGATGCTCGACCTCGTCGGTCTCGGCGATCTGGGGCAGCGCTGGCCGCACCAGCTCTCCGGCGGCCAGCGCCAGCGCGTCGCCATCGCGCGGGCGCTCGCGGTCGACCCCGACGTGCTCCTGATGGACGAGCCGTTCTCGGCGCTCGACAGCTTCACCCGCGAGGGCCTGCAGGACGAGTTGCAGCGCATCCAGGCGGCGACGGGCAAGACCATCCTGTTCGTCACCCACGACATCGACGAGGCGGTGACCCTGGCCGACCGGGTGGTGGTGCTGGCCGGCAGCCCGGGCCACCTCGCCGCCGAGATGCCCATCACCGTGCCCCGGCCCCGGCGCCGGCGCGATGCCGCCCTGCAGGAGGCCGCCCGGCAATTGCGGATGGAGCTGTCGAACCGCTCGTCGGAACTCTGACGGCACGGGATGCCAAAAGGGTCGCGGGCGCGGCCGTTGCCATCGGGGGCCCGGGGCTCTACCCCGGCGGGAGCCCCCGTTCGCTGCAAGGACCTGGCCGATGCGCCGCCGCACCCGCTCGCTGATCGGCACGATCGTGATGCTGGCCTTCATCATCCTCTACGCGCCGCTCGCGATGGCGCTGGCCGACAGCCGCATCTCGCAGACGCCGGCCCCCGTGCAGGCGGTGCTGTACGCCCTCCTCGGCATCGCCTGGATCTTCCCGCTGATGCCGCTGATCAGCTGGATGGGCAAAAACGATGCGACGAACGATGGGGGCGACCGGGGCTGACGCCCCATTCGGCGCCAGAATCGCCGGGTGACGTCGGGTTTTCGCCGCACTCGCGGCCCAGAAGCGCGGCGTGTCATTCGTTAAGAGGCCGTTGTCCCGCTCAATGCCGCGTCTGTGCCCGTCCTCGCTCGCCCTCGGCCTCGCGTTCCTGGTGGCCGTTCCCGTCCTGTCGGCCCGGCCGGCCGGGGCGCAATCGACGCCGCGCTCGGTCTCGGATTGCGAGCGTCTGAAGAACGACCTCGCCTACAACCAGTGCCTCGCGATGTTCGGGCCGGCCGCCAAGAACGTCGCCAGCGGGGCCGCCGCCGGGGCGGCCTCCGCCTCGGCCTCGGTCGCCTCCGCGCTGGCGGCGATCCCCCAGCGCCTGGAGGCGAGCGCGGCCGCCACCGGGGCGGCGATCGCCGCGATCGGGCATCGCGGACGGCGCGGGCGGTACGCGCGCCACGGCCGCCAGAGCGCCAGCTTCGCCGTCGCGGGCGGAGAGAGCCGCTCGTATCGCCGCCACCGCCGCCGGCGCTGAATCCCATCAGTCGACGTTGAGCCGGCGCCCCCGGTTCCAGGCCAGGAACGGCACGCCCGAGAGCAGCGCCGAGAGCGCGGCCTCCGTCTGGTGATGACCGTTGACCGAGACCCGCGGCAGCGCGTGCAGGTGGGCCGCATGGCCCCCGAAGAGGTGGCCCGGCCGGGTCGTCACCGCCGTGGCGAAGCCGAGGTCTCGCGCCAGGGCGAATTCGCGCCGCCCCGCCGAGGTCGGATCGCCCACCGGGTAGGACAGGTGCGTGACCGGGCGCTCGAGTTCGGCCGCGATCCGCGCCTGCCCCGCCTCGATCTCCCGCCGCGCCACCGCCGCATCGTGCTTGGCCAGCATCGGGTGGCTGATCGTGTGCGCCCCGAAGGTGACGCGGGGGTCGCGGCCGAGGTCGCGCAGCTCGGACCAGGACAGGCACAGATCCGCGGCCAGCCTGCCCGGCACCAGCCCGGCCTCGGCGCAGAGGCCGGCGATGACGGCGAGGAGCCGCGCCTCGGGTCCGGCCCGCAGATGGCGGTAGACCGCCGCGAAGGCGCCGGTTTTCTCCGTCGCATCGCGGGCGGGCAGGTCGAGATCGCCGTCCGGCACCCGCACCCGGTCGAGGCGGCCGATCGCCCGTTCCAGTTCGAGCCACCACAGGCGCCCGTGGCCGCTGGCGAAAGCGCTGGTGACGAACAGGGTCCAGGGGGCGTCGTGGCGGCGCAGGACGGGGGCCGCATGCTCGGCATTGTCGCGGTAGCCGTCATCGAAGGTGAGCACCGCGAAGGGCCGTCCCCCGCGGGCGAGGCGTTCGGGCACGGCGTCGAGGGCGATGATCTCGAAGCCGCGCTTCCGCACCAGCGTGACGGTCCGGTCGAGGAAGTCCGGGGTGATCGCCAGGAGACCGTTCGGCGCATAGGCCGCCGGCGGCTCCGGGCGGACATGGTGGAAGGTAAGGATCAGCCCGCGCCCGCGCGCCACCGGGCCGAGCCACAGGTCGGCCCGGCTCGCCGCGATGGCGCGGAAGCCGGCGGCGAACAGGCGGTGGCGCCGGCTGAGCGCGGGCGTTTCGGTGGCCGACATGGGGAATCCGATCGGGTGGGACGCCAGGGGAGCACGCCAACCGGCAAGGTTTCGTTACCCACGTGGGCAGACAGGCGGTCCTCGTCGGCCCGGCGTCACGGACGGGTTAAGGCTTGGCGGCGCAGGGTCGGGCCATCGATCCGGCGGGTTCCGATCCGCCGGTCAACCGGACCGATGGCCCGCGCGGCGGGCCCAGGATGATCCCATGGCTGTTCTCGCTCATGACCTGACTGGAGCCGGAGCGATGCGGGCGCGGGTGCAGCACGGCCTCAGGGCCGACATCCTCGACGATCTCGCTGCCGCCGAGGTCTTGTGGCGCGCGATGGAATCCGATCCGGCCGCGCTGGCGACGCCCTATCAGCGCTTCGACTGGGTCGCGGCCTTCGTCGCCGGAACCGGGGGGGCCGAGGCGGATCTGCGCGTCGTGGTGCTGCGCGATCCCGCCGGGCGGGCGCGCGTGCTGATCCCCCTGGTGGTCGCCCGCGAGGGCGGCGCACGGGTCGCCCGCGTGATCGGCGCCAAGCACGCCAACTACCACATGCCGCTCTTCGCCTCGCGCGAGGCGGCGGCGATGCGTCCGGAGGACCTGTCCGACGCGCTGCGCCTGATCGGACGCAAGGCCGGCATCGACGTCTTCGCCCTGTCGCACCAGCCCCGCTTCTGGGACGGGGCCGCCAATCCCCTGCACCACGAGGCCGAACCGGCCCCGAGCGACGCCTATGGGCTGATGCTCGGACCCGACCCCGACGCCACTCTCAAGCGGGTCTTCAGCAGCGATGCGCGCAAGAAGCTGCGGGCCAAGGAGAAGAAGCTCGTTGAGGCGTTCGGGCCGGTGGCGTGCCAACGGGCCGAGACCCCGGAGGCGGTCGAGCGCTATCTGGCCGCGTTCTACGAACAGAAGGCCGCCCGCTTCGCCGGCATGGGGCTCGCCAACCCCTATGCCGATCCCGCCGTGCGGGCCTTCCTGGCGCGGGCGACGGTTCCCGGGGCCAGCCCCGCCATCGAGGTCACCGCGCTGGTGGCCGCCGGGACCGGCCGGGTCTTCGCGGTTTTCGCGGGCGCCGTCGATGCGCAGCGCTACAGCGGCATGATGACGTCCTTCGACGCCGATCCGGCGGTGAGCCGGTCCAGCCCCGGCGACATCCTCCTGCACCACCTCATCGCCGACCAGACGGCGCGGGGCCGGCGCAGCTTCGACCTCGGCGTCGGCGAGGCCCGCTACAAGAGCAGCATCTGCGACGAGACCATCGAACTCGGCGAGGTGACCCTGCCGGTGACCCTGCGTGGCCATGTCTTCGCCCTGCGGATCATCGCGGCCGCCCGCCTCAAGCGCCGCATCAAGCGCGACCCGCGCCTGATGGCGCTCGTGTCCCGCCTGCGCCGCCACCGGGCCGCGACCGAGTAGGCTGGACTACGGCGGCAGGAACGCCATCGCATCCACCTTCCACCAGCATGTCGGGGAAGGCGAGCGCCGCGACACCGATCAGGGCGCTGGCGGGTGGGCATGCGGCATTGATCCAGCGATCCCGCACCGCCCGGATCGCCGGCAGCTCGGCCGGATCGTAGTCACGGACGTAGATCGTGAGGCGCGCGACGGCGCTGAAATCGGCGCCGGCCGCATGGAGCGTCGCCTGCATGTTCCGGAAGACTTGATCGAGCTGCGTCGCCCGATCACCGGCGACGATGGTGCCCGTGTCATCGAAGGGAACATGGCCGGACAGGATGAGAAGTCGCCCCTCCGAGAGCAGCATGGCTTGCGAGATGCCGGGAATGGACGGACCGGGCGGATTGATCGGACGCAGCATCGTGATCCAGTCCTGCTTCGGGATCGAATGACATCTCGCGGACGGCCTGAGCCGAAGACAGTCCCTGCGTCGGGTGCGACGCGTGCCAACCCCGGAGGCAGCCGCAGGCGTGCCGACCGCGTTCGGCGCAGCATCGGTCTCGGCCGCACAGGCTCGGAGATACGTCTCGATGGCAGCGGGGTGCCGGGGCTCGGGTCGCTCCTCCGCGGAATACGGGATCGGCATGGCCGAAGGACAGCCATCTTAGGTCGCAAGATTCCCGGCCGGTCAACCGGTCGTCGTATTCCGAGGCGTGGCTGAGTGGAGTGATCGCCGCGCGTTCGTCCGATCGGACGGCGGAACGCCAAGACCCGCCCTTCGCAAGACCCACTCTTCGTCCGACGCGAAGGGCGGGGTGGTTCAGCCTGGAGAGAGGGGGACGAGCGGCGGCTGGGCTCAGGCCGCCGAGCGGCGCAGCGGCATCGCCGCCTCATCCGCGAAAGCGGGCCGCTCGGCGACAGCAGGGCCCGCCGGAGCGAGGGGCGCAGCTGCCAAATCCTGGGCCACCAGGATCTGGCCCGCGCCGGAGGCTTCGGCCAGGCCGTAGAGGTCGAGGAGGTCGGCATCCTCGGGATCGCGGTCGGAGGCGATGACCACCGCGTCCATCTGGTGTCCGGCCATCTCCAGGATCGCGCGGGCGGTGCGGGTCTGCGGTGCGCCGAGGCGGCACACCACCCAGTCATAGGCCTGGGCCAGGGCGTCGAGGGTGATCGCCAGGGCCTGGGGTTCTTCCAGCAGGATGCCGGCGGCGAGGAAGCCGCGCGGGATCGCGTGCAGGCGCGAGCCGGGGATCGCCTGGATGACGTCGAGGAAGGCGGCCTCGCCCGCCACGAGGTCGGTCAGGCCAACCTCGTCCGGACCGCAGGCGGGACCGTTGAGATCGAGAACGAGGACGCTGGCGCCCGCCGTCAGGGCGCTGCCGAGGCTGACGGCCAGCCCGGCCTCCGCCCGCCGGACCGGCGCGTCCTCCATGACCAGGACGGTGCGGCCCGCCCCATCCCGGGCCGGCGCGGCGCCGTCGCGCAGGCGCGCCACCAGCGGGTCGAGAGCGTAGCTGCCCGCCTCCCCGGCCTTCGGGGCTCCGGCGCCCCGGGCCTGCGGCAGGCTTTCGGGCTGCGCCGGCGTGAGGCTTTCGGGCTGCGCCGGCGTGAGGCTTTCGGGCTGCGCCGGCCTGAAGCCTTCGGGCTGCGCCGGCCTGGGGCTGTCCGGCTCCATGCCGGCCGACGACAGAATCGGGCGCGTGGCGACGGTGTCCGCGACCGGAACCTCCGGCGTGAGGATCGTGCGGTCAGGCTCCACGAGCGTGCCGGCGGTGAGCGGGGCCGGGCCGTGCCCGCCCTGGCGCGCCATGGCCAGGGAGGCTTCCGGGAAGGCGAAGGGTTGGTGCCGGTGGATCGGACGCTCGGAGCCGGACTCGGAGTCCGTCTCGCTCCGCCGCCGCCGGCCCGAGCCGTCGGGATCGGTGAGGAGGTGGCGGGCGATGACGGCGCCCATCGAGAACAGCAGGCCGAGCACCGCCGCCAGCAGTACGATCGGCAGCTTCTTGGGGAAGGACGGGGTCTCGGGCGTGATGGCGCGCGAGACCACGCGGGCATCGGCCGGGGCGGCGCTCTCGGCGTCGCGGGCCGAGGCCTCGCGATAGCGGGCGAGGTAGGATTCGAGCTGTTCGCGCTCGGCCTTGGCCTCGCGCTCCAGGGCGCGGAGCTGGACCTCGCTGGAATTGCCCTTCGAGACCACGTCGCGCTGGGCGTCGACGGCGGCGCTCAGACTCTCGACCCGGGCCTCGGCGATGCGGGCGTCGTTCTCGAGGGTGCGGACCACCCGCTCGGCGGTGGCCTTGATCTGGGCGTCGAGGTCCGAGATCTGCGCGGTCAGTTCCTTGATGCGCGGATGGGCGGGCAGGAGGGTGCGGGATTCGAGGGCGAGCTGGTTGCGCAGGGTGATGCGCTGCTCGACCGTGCGGCGGATGATCTCGTTGTTGGCCACATCCGGGATCTCGAAGGCGCGGCCGTCCTTGATCATCTCCTTGATCAGCTTGGCGCGCCCGGCGAGATCGGCCTTGGCGGTTCGGGCCTGCGACAGTTGGGTCGACAATTCGCCGAGCTGCTGGGCGCCGAGAGGCTGGCCGGCGGCGCCGCCGGTGGCGATCAGGCCATGGCTGGCGCGGTAGGCCTCGACCTTGGATTCCGCCTCGGCGACGCGGGTGCGCAGGGCCTCGATGTTGCCGCCAAGCCAGCTCGAGGCGTAGCGGGCGGTGTCGGTCTTCGCCGCTTCGAGGGAGCCGATGTAGAGTTCCGCGATGGTGTTGGCCGCCTGGGCCGCGAGGTGCGGATCCTGCGAGCGGAACTCCACCGTGAGGATGCGCGACTTGCCGGCCGGGTAGACGCTGAGGCGGTCGAAATAGGTCTCCAGGATCCGCTCCTCGGGCGGGCGCTCCATCGGATTGCGGGCCAGCCCGATCATCATCAGGGCGCGCTGCAGCGGGCCGAAGCCGGCGACGCTCGGATCGAATTCGGCGTTGCCGGCCAGCGACAGCCGGCGGATCGCCTCGCGGGCGAGGTCCCGCGACATCACCACCTGGACCTGGCTCGCCACCGCCTGCTCGTCGATCGGCTGGGGCTGCTCGCCGCGTTCCTGGGCGGTGCGGGTGTAGGGCGTGTCGCGGCTCTCGAGCAGGATCTTCGCCTCGCCGGTGTAGCGCGGCGACACCACCTGCACGAACGCGATGGCACCGATCGTCGCCAGGGCGGTCGGGATGACGATCCAGCGCCAGGACCGGCGCAGCAGGCCGGCGAGTTGCGCCAACCCCAACCCCTCGCCTTCGGCGGGCGGGGCGTCGCGGGTGGGCTGGAACGGCGAAGAGCGGGGCATGGCTCGATCTTTACGCAAGGCAAGGAGGTCGACCGCGGGCGGGCCGGCTCTGATGCGAATAGAGCGCGTTAAGGTTGATCGGACGTTAAGAGGCGGGGTTTCGCACGGATCGTTGCGGGACGTCAGTGTTCGTTAACCATGCCTCCCTAGAAGTTGGATCGAATCTTCCTCACGACGGCAGTAGTGATGAACCGGCGATCACTTCTCATAACGCTGACGTCGAGCCTGATGCTCGGCGGCTGCCTGCGCCCGGATTTCCGGACCGATCAACTCGACGCGACCGGCACCGGCTCGATCGGGGCGCGCTACACGCTCTCCGCCGGCGACCGCCTCCGGGTCATCGTCTTCGGCCAGGACAACCTGTCGAACATCTACGCGGTCGACGGCGCGGGCAACATCGCGATGCCGCTCATCGGCCTGGTGAAGGTGGGCGGCCAGCCCACCGCCCAGGCCGCGCGCACCATCGAGGCCAAGCTCTCGGCCGGCTTCGTGCGCGAGCCCCACGTCACCGTCGAGGTCGACGCCTACCGGCCGTTCTACATCCTCGGCGAGGTCACGACCTCGGGCCAGTATCCCTACGTCAACGGCATGGCGGTCGAGACCGCGGTGGCGATCGCGGCCGGCTTCGGGCCCCGCGCCGCCCGCGACTACGCGGTGCTGACCCGCGAGGGCCGGGACGGCCTCGTCTCGGGCATCGTGCCGATGACCTATCCGGTGCGTCCCGGCGACACCATCGTGATCAAGGAGCGCTTCTTCTGATCGGCATGCCGGATTTTGGAATGCCGGATTTCCGAATGCCGGGCTTTCGAATGCCGGGCTTCGGGCCGCGATCTTCGCAATACTGTTCCGGAAGTTAGGACTCGCCTAACCGAACCGCGAAGGATTCTGCCGATCTTCGGCCGGACGGTGCCGCGCGGCGGTCCGTTTAACGGTCCGCCCACCTCTCGGACGCCAGGTTCCTCCGACGGACATGCGGTCTGACCGCTGGTCCCGTGTCGCGTGGAGCAGCTTGTCGTGCGTGCGTTCGCCCCTGGTCTGATCGGCTCCGGCGTCTCGGGGTCCAGCCTTGCCACCTCTGGCCTCGCCGCGCCCATCGCCGGGTCCGACCTGTCCGCATCGGTCCTGACCGGCGGGTCCGGCAGCGCCACGCAGCGCATCCTCCACATCTTCCGCGCGCCTGTCGGCGGTCTCTTCCGCCACGTCCTCGACCTCGCCCGCCTCCAGGCCATGGCGGGCCATCAGGTCGGCATCCTCTGCGACGCCGCCACCGGCGGCGAGCGCGCCGCCCGGGCTCTGGCGGACCTCGCCCCCTGCCTCGCCCTGGGGTTGATGCGCCTGCCGATGCACCGCAACCCGCATGTCTCGGACCTGAGGATCCTGCGCGCCGTCGCCCGGCACGCCGAGGCCGTGGCCGCCACCGTGCTGCACGGCCACGGCGCCAAGGGCGGCGTCTATGCCCGCATGGCCCCGTTGCGCGACCGCGGGCCGATCCGCGCCTATACCCCCCATGGCGGGAGCTACAACTACAAGCCCGGCACCCTGCCCCACCGGGTCTATATGTGCGTCGAGCGCCTGATGGCCCTGCGCACCGACGTCTTCCTGTTCGAGAGCGAGTACGTCGCCGCGCGGCACCGCACCTATGCGGGCGACCCGGGCCGGATCACCCGCATCGTCCACAACGGCATCAGCGAGGCGGAATTCGCCCCGATCGTGCCGGCCGAGGAGCGCGCCGACCTCGTCTATATCGGCGAATTGCGCGACGCGAAGGGCGTGCCCTTCCTCCTCGACGCCCTCCTGCGCCTGCGCGCCGAGGGTCGCCCCCTGCGCCTGCTGATGGTCGGCTCCGGCCCCGATTCCGAGGTTCTGGCCGAGCGGGTCGCGGCCATGGGCCTGCGGGACGCGGTGGCATTCGAGCCGCCGCAGGCGATCCGCCCGGTGCTGGCCCGCGGCCGGATCATGGTGGTGCCCTCGCTCGCCGAATCCCTCCCCTACGTGGTGCTGGAGGCGGCCGCTGCCTGCCAGCCCCTCGTCGCCACCGATGTGGGCGGCATTCCGGAGATCTTCGGGGCCGCCGCCTCCGACCTGGTGCCGCCCCGCGACGGGCAGGCCCTCGCGGCCGCGATCGCCCGCGTCCTCGACGAGGAGCCCGCCGCCTGCCGCCAGCGCTTCGAGGCTCTGGCGGCTTCGGTGCGGACGCGGTTCTCGATGACCCGGATGGGCTCGGACGTGCTGTCGGGCTATGCCGCGGCCCAGCGCGCCCGGGCGGAGGCCGCCCGCCCCGCGGTCGCCTCAGCGGGACCGTGACGCGACGGCCTTGTCCCCTGCCCGCCCGATCGCCGCCCCCGCTGTCCCTTGCGCCCGAAACAAAGCCCGGAAGCCCGTATGAGCGCCTTCGATGTCCGTGACCTGCTGGACGCTGCCGGCCGGTTCGCGCCCCAGCCCGAGGGCGGCCTCTCCGTCGCCCTGCCGCCCGCCGAGGCGCGGGCGCCCGGCCCGATGCCGGCACCGGCGCCGGCCCTGCACTCGCCGGTGGTGCTCGCGGGCTGTGTCCGGATCGCGGAATTCGTCGGCGTCGCAGCCATCGGCCTCGTGATCCAGCGCCTGCAGCTCGCCGGGATCGTGGCGCTGTCGCCGCGCTACCTCGCCACCGCCCTCGGCATCGCCGGCCTCGCCGTGCTCCTGCTCCAGGTCACCGGGGCCTACGGCATGGCGGCCTTCCGGTCCCTGCCCGGATCGGCCCTGCGGCTCGCTGGCGCCTGGTCCCTGGCCTTCCTGGTGGTGGCCGCCATCATGGTCCTCGCCAAGATCGCGGATCACTATTCCCGGATCTGGCTGGCGAGCTTCTTCGTCACCGGGCTCGCCGCCCTCGCGGTCGGGCGCTTCACCCTGGCGCGCTTCATCACCGCCCAGATGCAGCGCGGCCATTTCGACCGGCGCACCGCCATCGTGGGCGGCGGCCCCGTCGCCGAGGAACTGATCCGCGCCCTCGACGGGCAGCCGGATTCGGGCGTCCGCATCGTCGGCGTGTTCGACGACCGGGGCGACACACGCTCCGACACGGTGGTGGCGGGCTACCCGAAGCTCGGCACCGTGACCGACCTCGTCGCCTATGCCCGAACCACGCGCCTCGACCTCATCATCTTCACCATTCCGATCGCCGCCGAGGACCGCATCCTGCAGATGCTGGCCAAGCTCTGGGTGCTGCCGATCGACATCCGCCTCTCGGCCCAGGCCTCGAAGCTGCGCCTGCGGCCGCGCGCCTATTCCTATCTCGGCGGCGTGCCGGTGCTCGACATCTTCGACAAGCCGATGGCCGACTGGGACATCGTGGCCAAGACCATCTTCGACCGCGTGGTCGGCTGCGCGATGCTCCTGGTCCTGGCGCCCGTGATGCTCGCCGTCGCCCTGGCGGTGCGCCTGACCTCGCCCGGCCCGGTGCTGTTCCGGCAGAAGCGCTACGGCTTCAACAACGAGCTGATCGAGGTGTTCAAGTTCCGCTCGATGTATGTCAGCCAGAGCGATGCCGGCGCGGCGCGGCTGGTCACCCGCGACGACCCGCGCGTCACCCCCGTGGGCCGGTTCATCCGCAAGACCTCGCTCGACGAGCTGCCGCAGCTCTTCAACGTCATCAAGGGCGAGCTCTCCCTGGTCGGTCCCCGGCCCCACGCCCTCCAGGCCAAGGCCGCCAACACCCTCTACGACCAGGTGGTGGACGGCTACTTCGCCCGCCACAAGGTCAAGCCCGGCATCACCGGCTGGGCCCAGGTCAATGGCTGGCGCGGCGAGACCGACACCAGCGACAAGATCCAGAAGCGCGTCGAGCACGACCTGCACTACATCGAGAACTGGTCGATCCTGTTCGACGTGAAGATCATGCTGGCGACCCCGCTTTCGCTGTTCCGGACCAAGAACGCCTACTGATCCGGCCCGCTTCCCGGCAGCGCGAGACCGGTCCGGCGGTTTGAGCGGCGCGCCGATGACGCTGCGGCGGGCTGCTGCGGGGCTTCCAATGCTTGCCGCCGCCCTGCGGCAACGCTGCGGGCGTGGAATTTGTTGACCGGCGCCGGCGGCTTGGCCATGGAACGGGGCTTGAATCCATTCGAGGGTGCAAGCCGTTTTCGTGATGTTTTCCCGCCCTGCCCGCCTGCGCGCGCCGGCTCCCCGAGCCCCTGGACCGTCACGGCCCCGAGCTTGGGGGGGCGTTGCCGAGAGAGGCCGTCCCGATGTCGGCTGAGGCCGGCGCCTTCCTGGTCGGGGGCGGCGCGTCCGGGGCGGCGATCCGCGGAGAGGACTGGTCGACCTCCCCGCTCGGGCCGCTGGAGACCTGGCCCTGCGCCCTCCGGGTCGCCCTCGGCCTCGTCCTGAACTCGCCCGAGAGCATGTTCCTGGCCTGGGGGCCGGACCTGCTGTTCTTCTACAACGACACCTACCGGCCCCTCCTCGGTCCCCAGCGCTCCCAGCGGCAGGGCCAGCCGCTGGCGGAGCTGTGGGCGGATGTCTGGGACCAGGTGCTGCCCATCGTCGAGAAGGCGCTGGCCGGCGAGGCGAGCCGCTTCGAGGACCTGCCGCTGACCACCGCGTCCTACGGCGTCCCGGAAGAGACCTGGTGGTCGTTCTCCTACTCGCCGGTCTACGACGATACCGGCGCCATCGCGGGCATGTTCTGCATCACCAACGAGACCACGCGACGGGTGCTGTCGGAGCGCGGCCTGCGCGAGATGAACGAGACCCTGGAGCATCGGGTCGAGGAGCGCACCGCCGAGCGCGACCGGGTCTGGCGCAACTCCCGCGACCTCCTGGCGGTGGTCGGCACCGACGGGATTTTCCGCGCGGTCAACCCGGCCTGGGACGAGATCCTGGGATTCGCCCCGGAGGAGATCGTCGGCCGCAGCTTCCGCGACTTCGTCTGGCACGAGGATGCCGACCTGACCCAGAGGGCCGTCGACCAGGCCGCCATGCAGGATGACCTCACCAGCTTCGAGAACCGCTACCGCCACCGCGACGGCAGCCCGCGCTGGATCTCCTGGCACAGCTCGGCGGAGGGCGCGCTGATCTACGCCTATGGCCGCCACATCACCCGGGAGAAGGAAGCCTCCGCCGCCCTCGCGGTGGCCCAGGAGCAGCTGCGCCAGTCGCAGAAGCTCGAGGCGGTGGGACAGCTCACCGGCGGCGTCGCCCACGACTTCAACAACCTCCTGACCATCATCCGCTCGTCGGTGGACTTCCTGCGCCGGCCGGACCTGCCGGAGGTGCGCAAGCGGCGCTACCTCGATGCGGTCTCCGACACGGTGGACCGGGCCGCCAAGCTGACGGGACAGCTCCTCGCCTTCGCCCGGCGCCAGACGCTGAAGCCGGAGGTGTTCGAGGTCGGTACGCGCCTGCGGGCCCTGGCCGAGATGCTCGACCCGGTGATGGGCGCGCGCATCCGGGTGGCAACGGAGCTGCCCGAGGCGCCCTGCTTCGTGCGCGCCGACCTGAGCCAGTTCGAGACCGCCCTGGTGAACATGGCGATCAACGCCCGCGACGCCATGGCGGGCGAGGGCCGTCTCACCCTGCGGCTCACCTGCGCGAACGGCATCCCGCCGATCCGCGGGCATGCGGGCGCGCGGGCGCCGTTCGCCGCGATCGCGCTCAGCGATACCGGCCCGGGCATCGCCCCGGGCCAGCTCGGGCGCATCTTCGAGCCGTTCTTCACCACCAAGGAGGTCGGCAAGGGCACCGGCCTCGGCCTCTCCCAGGTGTTCGGCTTCGCCAAGCAGTCGGGGGGCGACGTCGACGTGACGAGCCGGCCCGGCCTCGGCGCCACCTTCACGCTCTATCTGCCGGAGGTGGCGCCGGCCCCGGCCGAAGGCTCCGCCGCCCCGGCCGAGGCGCCCTCCCCGGTCGGGTCCGGCCAGCGCGTCCTCGTGGTCGAGGACAATGTCGAGGTGGGGCGCTTCGCCACGCAGATCCTGCAGGACCTCGGCTACGAGACGACCTGGGCGGCCAATGCCGAGGAGGCCCTGGAGCGGCTCGGCGACCGGGGCGCGGGCTACGACGTGGTGTTCTCCGACGTGGTGATGCCCGGCATGGGCGGCATCGCGCTGGCCCGCCACCTGCGCCGCCATCTGCCGCACCTGCCCGTGGTCCTGGCCTCCGGATACAGCCACGTCCTCGCCGAGGAAGGCGCCCAGGATTTCGAGTTGCTGCACAAGCCTTATTCGGCCGAGCAGATCGCCCGCATCCTGCACCGGGCCACAGCCCGGTCCGGGGGCGTGCCCGGCGGCTGAGTTCCTCGGTTCCAAACGACATCGGCTGCGCCCCCGCGAGGCGCAGCCGATGTCGTCGTTGGTCGATCGGGCGTCCGGCTGGGCTCAGCCTGACCGGACGCCTCGGGGCCGGGAGACCCGGGGCTGGGTGCCTCGGGATCGAGTGCCCTACGGCAGCGCGCCGGCCTTCTTCTTGGCCTCGGTCATGGTGTCCTCGCAGCCCTTCATGTCGCCGGCCTTGTCCTGGGCGCGGGCCTTCTTGATCAGGTCGCGGGCCTCGGCGACGCCGCCGGCGCTGGCGGTGGTGGACGGGTCGGTCGGCTTGCCCTTGGGCGCGTGGTCGAGGGCCTTGTCCGAGTGCGAGGAGGTCGGGCCGCCGGGCGGCTCCTTGCCCGTCACCTGCTCGGCGCCGGCACTGTCGAGGCGGCGCTCGATGGTGGCGATCTGCTCGGAGCAGGAGGAGGCGAGGACCGGACCGGCGGTGCCGAGGAGGATGAGGGCCGCCGGAAGGGCGAGGGTGATTCGCATGAATGGGCTCTCCAGAGGGGCGGCCGCCCCCGATGGGCGGCCGACTTCGTCAGGGTCGCCAAGGAAGCGCCGGCGGGCGACGAGAGTTCCTTTGTATCGAGGGTCCCTGCGGCCTCCGGGCCTGCGGCTTTGAAGCGCGCCGCCACACCGGTGCGGTGCTCCGCCTTCCCGAGCGGGCCGTCGCGATCCGGACCGAAGGCCGATCCGTCGGCCGCAACGGCGGCGGGCGTCGTCGGTAGGATCACCCTGCCGTGGGGATCATCGCGCCTCATTGCGCCGCATCGCTCGGGTCTCCAACGACGAACGGCGCGGATCTCGGGGATCCGCGCCGTTGCTTGGTTCATGGCCGCTGGTACGGCCGCTGGTATGGCGGCTGCGCCGACCCGGGGTCGGCGACGCGTCGGGCGGGTTTACCAGGTGACGCGGACGCCGCCATAGGCCGAGAGGGGCTGCACCAGGGTGGTGGTGCGGGGATCGTTGATCACGAAGTTGCCCGCGACCGAGCCCGTCTCGGCGAAGGTGCCGAAGTTGGCGTAGCGGTTGTTGAACAGGTTGGTGACCAGCGCGAAGACCTGCACGTTCTGGGTGACCTGAATGCTCGTGTTCAGGTTGGCGGTGAAGTAGGGCGGCAGCTTGCGGTTGATGTTCGACTCGTCGCCCCGGAAGTAGGACGAGGAGAAGGCCGAGAGGTTCATGCCGAAGGTCCAGATCGGCGTGATCAGGTAGTTGAACCCGGCCTTGAACTGGTGGTTCGGGATCAGCGGCACGTTGTTGCCGCGGCGCACGTTGATCAGGCCGTCATCGGCCAGCGGGTTGTTCGGCGAGGACAGTTCGCCGTCGAACTGGAAGGTCGCGTCGATGAGCGCGTAGTTGCCATAGAGGCTGAGGCGCTCGCCGACATACTCGCCCGAGACCTCGATGCCCTGGCGCTGGGTGGCCGGCACGTTGACGAAGTAGCCGCGCGCGGCGTTGCCCGGCACCGCGACCTGCAGGATGTCGTTGCGCAGGTCGGTGCGGAAGGCGCCGATCTTGTAGTTGAACAGGCCGTTTTCGTAGAAGTTCGGCACGGTGCCGCGGAAGCCCACCTCGTAGGTCTGGCCGGTGACCTGCTTGAGCGGCGGATCGGCCACCAGCGAGTTCGGCAGCAGGCAGGGACGATCGGGATTGGCGCAGGCGAGTTCGAGCGGCGTCGGGGCGCGGTTCGACTCGGAGTAGCCGCCGTAGAGGTTGAGCCAGGGGAAGAAGCGATAGGTCGCGCCCACCACCGGGTTCACCTTGGTGAAGTAGTGGGTGCCCGTCACGTCCGGCGAGAAGCCGGTCTGGTCCTGGGTCGAGATGCGGGCGAAGTTCAGGCGGGCGCCGGCGGTGAGCGACAGGGCGTCGGTGACGTCGAAGGTGTCCAGGGCGTAGAGGCCCATGTAGAGGTTCGAGCCGGTGACGTTGCTGGGCGCGATGCCCAGCGCCGCCGCCGTGCGGATCGCTTCGGTGCCGAGGCCCGGGATGGTGCCGTAATTCGGGTTCAGCGGATCGGTGGTGACGCTGAGATCCGGGTTGATCACGCCGAGCGTGCTCGAGGACTTGTAGGAATAGTTGGCCGCATCGATGCTGCCGCCGACCACGAAGGTGTTGTTGTGGCCGAAGACCTGGTCGCGGTTGGTGGCCTGCAGGGTTCCGCCGTAGCCCACCGCCTCGGTGCGGATGGTGTCGAGGGTGCCGTAGGGGACGCCCGTGGTGAACGGGATGCGCTGGCCCTGGCGGCCGACGATGGTGAACTGATCGCGGAAGGCCCGGTCGCTCAGGGCGCCGCGCTCGAAGCCGTCATCCTCGAAGCACAGGAAGCCGCGGTTGCTGGAGCGGGTGCTGCACTGCTCGAAATTGCCGTCGTTGCCGTCGATCACGAACTGGCTCAGGCGGCGCACGTAGGCGTTGCCCTGGAGGTCCCAGGTCGGCGAGACCGCGACCTTGCCGGTGACCTGGATCTGGCCCTGCTCGGTGGAGATGGTCTGCGGCGAGGTGAAGATCGCCCGCTCGTTGACGTGGGTGAAGTCGACGGGCGTGGCGGCGGCGGCACCGAAGAAGGTCTTGGCGCCCGAGGCGATGATGTGGAACTCGGAATCGAGGGTCTTGTGGCCGAGATCGGCGTAGACGCGGCCGATTTCCGAGGGCGACCGGAAGCGCCAGCCACCGTCGCGTAGGCCCTCGCCGGCGAAGTAGAAGCTCCAGGGGCCGATGACCTCGCCGTATTGCAGGGAGCCGCTGATGCGCCCGTCGGAGCCGCCGCTGACGGTGATCTCCTTGCCCTGCCAGGTGTAGCCGTTCTTCATCTCGATGTTGACCGCGCCGCCGAGCGCGTTGAGGCCGAAGACCGGGTTGCCGGTGACGATGTCGATCCGGTTGATCGCCACCGAGGGGATCAGGTCCCAGTTCACAACATCGCCGAAGGCTTCGTTGATGCGGACGCCGTTCTGATAGACGGCGAGGCCCTGCGGCGCGCCCTGCAGCGGCGAGGCGTCGAAGCCGCGATAGGTCAGGGTCTGGCGGAAGCCATTGCCCTGTCCGTCCGACAGGTTCACGCCCGGCGTCTTGCGGGCCAGGGTGAAGGTCGGGTCGAGGGTGGCCCGGTCCTGGGCGAAGTCGGCCGCCGTCACGGTCTCGACCGTGTTGGGGATCTTGTAGAGCGACTGGCCGCCGCCACCGCCGGTGGCGCTGACCGGCGTGGTCGCGACCACGTCAAGTTCCGACAGCGTGACCGCCTGCTGTCCACCCGCCGGCGCCGCGCCCTGGGCGTAAACCGCGCCCGGAATCAGTGCCACCGACAGCAACAAGCTGCCGCGCAAGGTCCGCTTCTTCATCCCCAAGCCCCTCGGTCGTCTTCGTGTCCCTGCCCCCTGTCCGGGGCTTCGGTCACACTTTTGAGAGGATCGGTGACGAAGAACAATCGCGCGGCGGGCCGTTTGCGTGGATTTACCGTGCCAAACCTTGCTTGGCCGTTCGGCGTGTCATCGCGGACACATTTTTCGGTCTGATTTCAAAGCCTTAGGGACGTTTCAGCAAGCCGGTCGGGATAAAGTGGCAACCCGATCCGCGCTTCGCCGATCCCGCTCTGCGATCGTCTCAGAGGCGCGCCTGAATCCGGCGGGCGATCTCGCCCAGACGCTGCTCCAGCAGGGTCGGAACCTCGCAGACATAGGTCAGCGACTGGCTGCGCTCCTGGAAGATCCGTCGGTCCCAGGTGAACTTGGTCTCCAGCTCCGACGCATCCTTGGGGATGTCGCGGGCATCCTGGGCGCTCGGGCCGTCCTTGGTGGCGCTGATCTGGTCGGCCTCGTCGCGGATGCGCTCGGCCATGCGGCGCTGACCCTGGGCGTAGCGGCCGATGCCCGAGATCACCTTGTTGCGCTCGCCGTTGATGACCTCGAACACGCCGGCGAAGACGCGGGTCAGGCGCTTGTCCTTCTCGGCGCCGGCCTTGGCGACGAAGTCGTCGAGGAGCGGGTCGACCTCATTGAGGGCGGTACGGCGGGAGGCGATCTTCTGGGCGAGCGCCGCAGCCTCGAAATCGTCGCCCCAGGGACCGGCGGCCTCCAGGTCCGGCCCGGTCCAGACCGAGCCGGGGCTCAGGGTCGAGACCTTGCGCTGGACGCAGGGCCAATCGGGATCGGACTTGGGCTGCGCGACGGCGGAGCCGACCCCGAGGGTGAGGACGGCGAGGCCCGCGAGGGCTCGGAGGGATGTCATGCGCAGGGATGTCATGCGCAGGGATGTGATGGGAAGGCTCATCAGGAATTGTCTCCGGCCGGGCCGCCGCGCCGGGCCATGATGCCACGGCCGGGATCGTAGGCGACGGCCGCGAGGGTGAAGAACACGAGGGTGGTGCCCACGACCACCGCGCAGGCGACCGGCTCGAACTGCCCGTAGAGGGCGAAGCGCACGAGCTGCACCGCGTGGGAGAAGGGATTGAGCTGGCAGATCCAGTACAGGGTCTCGGAGGATTCGCGGATGCGCCAGAGCGGGTAGAGCGCCGAGGAGGCGAAGAACATCGGGAAGATCACGAAGTTCATCACGCTGGCGAAGTTCTCGAGTTGCTTGACCATCGAGGACAGCAGCAGGCCGATGGCGCCGAGCATCAGCCCTGAGGCGATGAAGGCCGGCAGCGCCGCCACGTAGCCGAGGGCCGGGATGTCCAGTTCCCAGAACCACGCGATGGCCAGGAAGGCGTAGGCCTGCACCACCGAGACGGTGACGCCGGCGATCAGCTTGGCCAGCAGCAGCAGCCAGCGCGGATAGGGGCTGGTCAGCAGCACCTTCATCGAGCCGACCTCGCGGTCGTAGACCATCGAGAGCGAGGATTGCATGCCGTTGAAGAGCTGGATCATCACGGCGAGGCCCGGCACCACGTAGACCTCGTACAGCACATAGGTCTGGTAGGGCGGCTCGATGGAGACGCCGAGCGTGTTGCGGAAGCCCGCGGCGAAGATGAACAGCCAGACCAGCGGACGGACGAGGGCGGAGAAGAAACGCTCCTTCTGGTTGAAGAAGCGCAGCAGCTCGCGACGCACGATGCCGCCGAGGCAGATCAGGTAGCCGATTGTGTCGAGGCGCCCGAGATGGGGCACGGGCGCCTCGGCCGCGGCCGACACGGGCGGGTGCGGGGGCGTGCTCTTAAGCGTGCTCTTGATCGTACTCATGCGGCCTGCCGGGCGGGTTCGGCGACGAGGCGGCGGAAGGCGGCCTCCAGGGTCTCGTCGCCCCGGGCGATCGAGCCGGCGGTGCCGCGCGCCACGATGCGGCCCTTGTGCAGCACCACCGCGTCGTCGCCCGCGTCGATCTCCTCGAAGATGTGGGTGGCCCAGAGCACCGACAATCCCTCCTCGCGCACCAGGGCGCGCACGATGGCGACGATATCGGCGCGCGATTCGAGGTCGAGGCCGACGGTGGGCTCGTCGAGGAGCAGCAGCCGGGGCTCGTGCACCAGGGAGCGGGCGATCTCGATGCGGCGGGACTGGCCGCCCGACAGGGTGCGGACCTTGTCGTCGCGCCGGTCGCTGAGCCCGACCCGGGCGAGCAGCACCGCGATCCGGGCCTGGGCGGCCTTGCGGGTGATGCCGTGCAGGCTGGCGTGGTAGAGCAGGTTCTGCGCGACGGTGAGGTCGGTGTCGAGGGTGCGGGCCTGGAACACCACGCCGAGGCGGGCCAGCGCCCGGCTCGGCTCCCGGTCGAGGGCATGGCCGAGGATCGAGACCCGGCCGTCCTGGTTGGCGTAGAGCCGGGTGATCACCGAGAACAGGGTGGTCTTGCCCGCCCCGTTCGGCCCGAGCAGGGCGGTGAAATGTCCGCGCGCCACGCTGAGCGACACGTCGGACAGGGCCGCTCGGGTGCCGAAACGGTGGCTGACATGGGCGACGTCGAGGGCGGGACCGGCGCTCACGGCTTCAAGGCCCGCCGGGCGTCGCCGACCGCGTCCAGGCACTCGTCGAACTCGCCCTCCCCCAACTCGCGCTCGGCCACCCGCAGGGCCTTCTTCAGCCTGGGCTGGACGGCCTCCGGGGCGGGCTTGGCGAGTTCGGCCTTGATCATCGCGATGCCGTCGAGGCAGGCGGCCTTGTCGTCCGCCAGGGCGGGGGCGGCTGTGACCAGGGACGCCAAGGCGAGGGCGAGGCACGCGCGGGCGAGGGAGGCGAGGCGCATCGACGGGGGCTCCTACTTGACGACGAACTTGCCGGTCATGCCCTTGGATTCGAGGCCATGCACCGACCAGGGATACTCGCCCGGCTTGATCGCCACGAATTCAATCGCGATCTCGCCCGGATCGTCGAATTCCAGGTGGTCCGGCGGGCCGCTGCCGTGGATCTCCAGGTGCTGGATGACGATCTGGTTGAACCAGATGTAGCGGAAGAACTCGGTGGCGTAGAACTTGTACTCCTGCCGGCCTTTGGCGACGATGCGCAGACGATAGGCCTTGCCGGATTCAAGCTCGATCTCCTTGTTCTCCACGACGAAGTCGTTGCCCTCCTCGTTGCCGAGCACGAGGTCGGGCAGGTTCTGGCGCTTCTTCGTGAGATCGAGGGCTTGGGCTGACCCCGCGCCGAGGAGCGTCGCCAGGGCGAGCGCGGTGATCCGCATCGTCTGCTTCATTCGGTGTCCTCCCGTTTGCCGCCTCAGGGCGGTGCCGCCTTGGGGCGGACGTGTCTCGTTGGTCGCTCCGTGCCCTCCGCCCGCTTGTGGGGCAGAGTCGGAGGTGGGGGCTGCCAAGCGACCCGGCTGCGGGTCACCCGACGATCCCCGGTTCCGATCTCTCCCCCACAGGGGAGAGGGACGCGTCGATCTCCTACAGCTCTGTCGACGAACCGATTGCTCAGTTCGGCGAGACGGCGACGCCCCAGGGCAGCAGGCCGACGGGGATGCTCTTCACCACCTTCTCCGCCGCCACGTCCACGACCGAGATGTCGTTGGAGGAGCCGTTGGTGGAGAACAGCAGCTTCTGGTCCGGCGTGAAGGCGAGCTGCCAGACGCGCTGGCCCACGGGCAGGTACTTCTCCACCGCGTAGCTCTTGGCGTCGATCACCGCGATGCGGTTGGCCGGGCCGAGCGCCACGAAGGCCTTGGTGCCGTCCCGGGTGATGCGGATGCCGACCGGTTGGATCGCCTCGTCGTTCACGCTCGGGATCTTGAAGGTGATCTTCTTGATCACCCGGCGGGCGGCGACGTCGATGACGCTGATGGTGCCGCCGACCTCGGCCGAGACCCAGAGATACTTCCCGTCCGCCGTGAACTCGGCAAAGCGCGGGCGGGCATCCACCAGGATGTTGTCGATCACCTGGAAGGTCGTGGTGTCGATGAAGTGGGCCATGTTGGTGGTCTCGGAGGTGTTCACCAGGACCTTACCGTCCGGCGACAGGCCCATGCCCTCCGGCTCGACGCCCACGGGGACCTCGGCCATGACCTTGTTCTTCTCGACGTCGATGACGGTGACCTGGCTGTCGTCCTCGTTGGCCACGTAGAGCAGGTTGCCCTGGGGTCCGAGGATGAACTGCTCCGGATCGGGACCGGAGCGGAGCGAGCGCACCACCTTGCCCGAGCTGGTGTCGAGCACGTCGATGCGGTCGTCGTCGCTGGCGCAGACGAACAATTCCTTGCCGTCCTTGCTGGTGGTGACGCCGCGCGGGCGCCGCCCGACCTTCCAGGTGCCGGTCACCGCCATCGTCTCGGTGTCGATGACGCTGACCGAGTTGCCCTTCTCGTTGGTGACGTAGACCGTGTAGGCCTGCGCCGGCGATACGCCTGCGAGCCCGAAGCCTGCCAACGATGTGCCGGCCAGCAATGCCAGGCCCAGTACCGTACCGGGCGCGCCTGCCCTGAAGCCGCGGCTCATGGGGTTCCTCCTCGGGGCCATCGCTGTGTCGTCCGCGATTGATGGGGCGTTATTATAGTGCAGCCCCGTCTCATGGGGAGCGCAGGACTGCAAGCGGGCACAGGACCGTGTTGCCGCAGGTGGGCGAGAGCCCGTCCGGGTCTCTCGCGAACGTGAGGGCTCAATCCGCGAACTTGCTCAATCCGCGAACTTGCAGGTGGTTTCCGGCAGGTCGATGCCGAGGGTGTCGAGGGGCGTGCGCTGGTGGGTGAAGCCCTGCTCGGGCGCCACCGAGACCAGGGCCTTCGGCTGTACCACGATGAGAGGCTGGCGCAGCTGGTGGTCCCAGGGGCGATAGGTCAGGGAGACGCCCTTGTAGGCCGGAAGGCTGAAGCCCGGCTCGGCGAAGTACGGGGCCAGCACCGCCGGATCGGCGGTCTTCTTCTGGGTCGCCGCCTCGCCGACCGAGCGCACCGCCTCCCAGGCCTGGTAATCGAGGGGGCGCATCAGCCGGCCGCTCTGGCGCCGGAACCGGTTCTGGGCCTGGGCCGCCCCCCAGGTCTCCAGCATCGGGTGCCAGGTGGTGGCGATCAGGCCCTGGGTGCCGGCCACCGGGCGCGGGTCGACGGTGCGGAACGGGACGTAATCGCCCCAGTCGCCGGCCTCGTCGGCCACGATGGCGAGGTCGTAATCGACGCCCCGCGTGAACACCATCGCCTCGGAGCGGGTCGGCGTGTCGCCGCGCGCCTTGGCGAGCGGCCCGAAGGTCCAGGGTTTTTCGGCGTTGATCTTGAGGGAGAATTTCTTCGCGGACGTCTTGAAGGCGTCCGCATAGAGCCGATCGTTCTCCTGCGGGCCGACGATGAGGAACATCTTGCGCCAGCGCATCAGGGTGAAGAACTGCGCCAGGGCATCGGTCTGCATCGCCCGGCTCGGGATGACGTGAAAGACGTTGCGCCGGCAATCGGCCCCGCGCAGGCGGTCGTCGGGCGCCGCGACGTTGAAGACCGTGACACCCTGCCCCTTCACCGCATCCGCGACGGCGAGCACCTCGTCCGCCGGCAGCGCCACGATGAGGTAGCGGATGCCGCGCCCGGCGAGGTCGCGAGCGGCCGCCGCCGCCTTCTGGCCGCCATCGCCGCCCGTGCCGGGCTCCAGGGCGACCTCGTCCAGCCGGTAGGTCTGCTTGGTGAAGCGGCCGGTGTTGTTGTTGTCCTTCACCGCCATCCGGGCGCCGGCGACGCCCTCGTCCTCCGGCACGGCCTCGGCGTCGTAGGAGGACGGCGCCGCCTCCGGCCGGTAGATCAGCCCGATCGCGGTCTCGCTGGGGGCGATCGCGGCCGTAGGTTCCCGGGCGACTGGTTCCTGAGCCCGTGCGGCCGAAAGGCCGGAAAGGCTGAGGCCGAGGGCAAGCGGGGCGAGAAGGATGCGAGCAGGATTGTGCATGTGGCGGGCAGGCTAACAACATTGCGGACCTGCGCTCAATCGCGGATTGATAAGGGGTTCCTAAGGAGTTTCGTCCCGTCCTTCAGGGAACTTCGGGGCCAAGCTCGGCCCTCGCGCGGCAATTGCCCGCTCGCCCGTTTCCGGGCCGATCTCGTAGAACTGATGACGGGCGCGGGATCGCCGAACGCACCGGCGCGTTCTCCGATGCCCGTCGCGTCCGGCTTCACCCGGAGAGGTCTGCCCATGGCTCTGTTCTCCAACGACCGGTCGTCTGTCCGCTCCTGGCTGGGCTGGCCCCTCGCCGCCCTGGTGGCGGTCGCTGCCCTCGCGGCTCCGGCGCAGGCGGCGCCCGAGAAGGCCGCCATCTTCGGCGTCGAATTGTTCGATCCCGGCGTGGTCGGTGGCCGCAAGGCTCGCCCCGACGAGGTCCGGCGCCTCGGGCTCGTCACCGACGAATTGCGCAAGGCCCTCGGGGACAGCGTCGAGGCTGTCGACGTGGCGCCCCAGGCCGCCGAGATCGCCAAGCAGGCGCCGCTCTACAAATGCGACGGCTGCGCCGCCGCCATCGCCAAGAGCCTCGGGGCCGATCTCGCGGTCAGCGGCTACGTCGAGAAGGGCTCCAACCAAATCTTCAACCTCACCGTCACCGTCGCGGAGGCCGGAACCGGCAAGATCATCCGCGGCGGCCGCGTGGTGATCCGCGCCGACACCGACGACACCTGGGCGCATGCCATGCGCTGGGTGGTGAAGAATCGCATCCTGGCCGAGCCGCTGCCGAACCGGTCGTGACCGGGCGGCGTTTCGACATCAGGGAATCCCGCTCACGGGATCTCCTTATCTTGAAGGGATTTCCCTGGAGGGGGTCTTCGAAGGGATCTCCTGTCTTCAATGGGGTTTCCCTTCTTCCGGTCCATGCGCTAGGCCCCCGCTCAGGCCGGAAGCGTCCGCTCGAGGCCCAACCTGCCCCGGCCGCGCCGTCATGGGTGCGGCGCTTCCCGACCCGGGCGTCGTCGTTGGTCTCTCCCGCGATCCCGCCCAAGATCCTGCCCAAGATCCTGCCCAAGACCCCGCTCAAGACCCCAGGCAACCGAAACCCGCGCTGATGCCGTCGTCCCGCGTTTGTCCTCCCTCCGATCCCGCCGCGTCCGCGCCGCGCCTCCTCGTGAGCGTGCGCGATGGGGACGAGGCCGCCCTGGCGGCGCGCGCGGGGGCCGATCTCGTCGATGCCAAGGACCCCGACCGCGGGGCGCTCGGCGCCCTCTCGCCCGACCGCGTCCGCGCCATCGTGGCGCGGGTCGAGGGCGGTGCGCTGACCAGCGCGGTGGCGGGCGAGCCGGACCGGCCGGGGTTGCGTCCGTGCATCGACGCCATGGCGGCGACCGGTGTCGGCTTCGTCAAGGTGGCGGTGCGCTCCGGGTGGGCGGACGACGATCTCGCCGAGGCCGCCGCCGCGGCGCCGGGTCGCCTGATCGCGGTGCTGTTCGCCGAGGCGGGCGGCGCCCTCGACCTGGTGCCGCGCCTGGCCCGCGCCGGTTTCCTCGGGGCCATGATCGACACGGCCGGCAAGGACGGCCGCCGCCTCACCGACCACCTGCCCCTTCCGGCCCTGGCGGCCTTTACTGGGGCCTGCCGGTCGCACGGCCTGGTCTCGGGACTTGCCGGCTCCCTGGCGCTCACCGACATCGCCGCGCTGGCCCCCCTCGGGGCCGGCTATCTCGGGTTCCGCGGCGGCCTCTGCGCGGCCAGCGACCGCAGGCGCGGCCTCGATCCCGCCCGGGTGACCGAGGCCGTGCGCCTTCTGCGCGCCCTGTCGCGGCGGGACGCCGCCTGATGGGCTTCGGCGCCGCCCCGACCGTGGTGAAGATCGGCGGCAGCCTCGTGGCCGATGCCCGCCGCCTGCGGGCGCAGCTCGCACGCCTCGCCGACGGCGAGCTCGGCCCCTGCCTCCTCGTGCCCGGCGGCGGTCCGTTCGCCGATGCGGTGCGGACGACGCAGAGCGCCCTGGGCTTCTCCGATGCCCTCGCCCACCGCCTCGCCCTCGACGCCATGGGCCACATGGCCGAGATCGTTTCGCACGTGGAGCCCCGTCTCGTCGTCGCCCGCGACCTCGCTTCCATCGCGGACGCCCTCGCGGCCGGGCGGGTGCCGGTCTGGGACCCCGTCGCCCTCAAGGCCGGGCATCCCGATATTCCGGAAACCTGGGAGGTCACCTCGGACAGCCTCGCCCTCTGGCTCGCCGGCACCGTGGGGGCGCCGGTCTGCCTGCTGGTGAAGTCGGTCGACCGCCCCTTGCGCACCCGCTGGACCGACCTCGCCCGGATGGGACTGGTCGATGCGGCCTTCCCGACCTTCGCCGAACGCTATGCCGGGCGCATCGAGATCCTCGGCCCCGGCACGGACCTGCGGAGGGCCGCCGCATGAGCAGCCCGACGGCATCCGATCCGATCTCGCCCGACCCGACTTCGTCCGAGCCCGTCTCGCCCGAGCACATCGTCTTCATCACCGGCCGCATGGCCAAGGCGCGGTTGGAGAAGGTCGCCGCCACCCTGCCGCCGGAGCGTTACGCCTGGAGCATCGCCGATGCCGGCGTGAAGGTCGCCGCCCTGATGACGGAGGAGATCATCCGGCGCCGGGTGACGATCCCGGAGGGCGCGACCCGCATCGTCCTGCCGGGGCGCTGCCGGGCGAATCCCGAGGCGCTGGCCCAGCATTTCGGTCTGCCGGTGGAGCGCGGCCCCGACGAGATCGTCGACCTGCCGGCCTATCTCGGGCTGGCCGGGCGCACGGTCGATCTCTCCCGCCACGACCTGCGCATCTTCTCCGAGATCGTCGACGCCTCGAAGATGACGCCCGAGCAGATCCTGGCCAAGGGCCTCGACCTCGCCCGGCGCGGCGCCGACGTGATCGACCTCGGCGGCCTGCCCGACACCGATTTCCCGCATCTCGAGGAGTGCGTGCGCCTGCTGAAGGGCGCCGGACTGCGGGTGAGCGTCGATTCGTTCTCCCTCGACGAATTGACGCGCGGCGCCCGGGCCGGGGCCGACTACCTGCTCAGCCTCAACGAGAACACTCTCGACCTCGCCTTCGAGACCGACGCCGTGCCGGTTCTGGTGCCGGTTCGGCCCGACGACCTGCCCTCCCTCGACCGCGCCATCGACAGGATGGAGAGGGCCGGGCGGCCCTACATGGCCGACCCGATCCTGGAGCCGATCCATTTCGGCTTCGTCGAGTCGATCACCCGCTATCACGAGACCCGCAGGCGCTGGCCCGGCATCGAGATGATGATGGGCACCGGCAACCTCACCGAACTCACCGAGGCCGACAGCCTCGGCGTCACCGCCTTGCTGGTGGGCATGTGCTCGGAACTCGCCATCCGCAACGTGCTCATCGTCCAGGTCTCGAACCACACCCGCCGCACGGTGGAGGAGCACGACGCCGCCCGCCGGGTGATGTTCGCGGCCCATGCCGATTCGGCCCTGCCCAAGGGCTATGGACGGAGCCTGCTGGCGCTGCACGACAAGCGGCCCTATGTGCAGACCCCGGATGAGATCGCGGCCCAGGCGGCCGAGGTGAAGGACCCGAACTACCGCATCGCCGTGGCCGAGGACGGCATCCACGTGTTCAACCGCGACGTTCACACGATCGGCACCGACGCGATGGCGTTCTTCCCCCGCCTCGACGTGGCCAGCGACGGTGCCCACGCCTTCTATCTCGGCGGCGAGCTGACCAAGGCCGAGACCGCCTGGCGCCTCGGCAAGCGCTATGTCCAGGACGAGGCCCTGGTCTGGGGCGCGGCCGCTGATGCCGAGGTGGAGGACACCACCGCCTTCAAGAAGGCCGGGCACACCAAGCATTCCGGTCCCGCCGCCGCCGAGACGGTCGCCCGCGACGCGACTCCGGTCGAGGCCGGCGCGACTGCGCCGGAGACCACGGGACCGGGCGAGGAGCCGTCCGCCGACGCGGTATCGGAGACGCCCCCGGAGGGCGGCGGCCGCATTGTCTGCGGCACGTTCGTGCCCGACCGGACCCCCGCCGCGACGGGAAAGGCCTGATCCCGTGCCGCTGATCCTCGAGACCGTGGTGACCACCACCGCCCGCGACGGCGCGCTGCACCTGGTGCCGTTCGGGCTGATCCAGGACGGGGCGGACTGGATCCTGGCCCCGTTCCGGCCCTCCCCCACCATCCTCAATCTCGCCGACAACCCGGTCTTCGCCGCTTCCAGCCCGAGCGACGTACGCGTGATCGCCGGGGCCGTGACCGGCCGGCGCGACTGGGTCACCCTGCCCTGCGACCGGATCGACGGCCGCCGCCTCGCCGAGAGCTTCGGCCACGCGGAATTCGAGGTGGTGGCCATCGAGGACGACCCGGTGCGGCCGCGTTACCGGGGACGGATGGTCCATTCGGCCGCGCACATGCCGTTCTTCGGCTATAACCGGGCACAGGCGGCGGTGCTGGAGGCGGCGATCCTCTCCACCCGCCTCCACATGCTGGAGCCCGACAAGATCCTGATCGAGATGCGCTACCACGCCATCGCGATCGCCAAGACCGCCGGGCCCGCCGAGCGCGAGGCCTGGGACTGGATCGAGGACAAGGTGGCCACGGCCCTGGGCCGCGAAGACCGCATCCTCGAGCGTTCCCCCCCAGCACCCTAGAATGTGCGTTCCCGAGGAGACCAGGACCCGATGAAGCTATTCACTCTGGCGAGTGCGGCGGCCTTCGCCGTCGTGTCGTTCGGCGCCCAGGCGCACGGCCCGACCCGCAAGAAGGTCGAGGAGACCGTCGAGATCAACGCGGCCCCCGACAAGGTCTGGGCCGTGATCGGCAACTTCCAGGACATGAGCTGGCTGCCGCCGGTCGAGAAGACCGAGGGCAAGGGCGGCAACGAGATCAAGGCCACCCGGACCCTGACGCTCAAGGGCGGCGCCACCGTCGACGAAGAGCTGTACAAGTACTCCGCCGAGAAGATGAGCTACTCGTACCGGATCAACAAGGTCGATGTGAAGACCCTGCCGGTGAACGACTACTCGTCCACCCTGAAGGTCGAGGATGCCGGCGGCGGCAAGTCCAAGGTCGTCTGGGACGGCGCCTTCTACCGCGGCTACATGAACAACGATCCGCCGCCCGAGCTGAACGACGAGGCCTCCCAGAAGGCGGTGCGCGGCCTTTACCGCACGGGCCTCGACGCTCTGAAGGCCAAGCTCGAGAAGAGCGGTTCTTGATCGCTCCACGTTGGAGAACGGGGACGGGCCGGCGCCTTGCCGGCCCTCTCCTCTTGAGCCTCCTGTGGCTCGGTGCGCCCGCCCGAGCCGACGAGGCCCTCGTCACCGCGCAGGGCGCGAACGTGCTGGCGATCGTCGATCTCGAGGCCGGCACGGTGGCGGCGCAGGTGCCGATCGACGGCGCGCCCGCCGGCATCGCCCTCTCGCCGGACCGCCGGACCGCCTACGTCACCCGCCCCGAGGGGCCGGGCCTGGCGGTGGTCGATCTCGCCACCCGCACGGTGACCCGCACCCTCGCCCTGCCCGGCGGTCCTCTGGGGATCGCGGTCAACCCGAAATCCGGCGCCGTCTACGTGGCCGACTGGTATGGCAGCCGGATCTTCGTGGTCTCGCCCGACGGTGCCACGCTGGAGACCGAGATCCAGGTCGGCGCCTCCCCGTCCGGGATCGCCGTGACGCCCGACGGCGCCACGCTGCTGGTCGCCAACCGCGAGGGCGATTCGGTCTCGGTGGTCGACGTTGCCACGGCCCGGGAGACCCGCAAGATCCCGGTCGGGCGCCATCCCTTCGGCATCACCCTCGATGCGGCCGGCGCCCGCGCCTACACCGCCAATGTCACCTCCAACGACGTCTCGGTCATCGACGTGACCGGCGGACGCGAACTCGGCCGGGTGACCACCGGCGAGCGCCCCTACGTGGTGGCGCTGGCCGGCCCGCGCGGCTTCGTCACCGACCAGTATTCCGGCACCGTCACGGTGTTCAACCTGAAGACGCTCACCAACGTCGCGGCCATCGAGGTCGGCGACCACCCCGAGGGCATCGCCGCCTCCCGCGACGGCCGCACCCTCACGGTGGCGAACTGGGGCTCGAACACCCTCAGCGTGATCGACGCCACCACCCTGAAGGTGACGGGCGAGATCAAGGTCCCGGACGGCCCGCGGGCGTTCGGGGATTTTTTGCGGTGAGTGTCGGAGGCTGGGTGCGCCGCGCGTGAAGGGTTGGAGCGGCTGGGCACTGGACCCTGGCCCTCCGCCCTGGAGCGGACGTTCGGTCTCCGACCCGACCCAGCCGGTGAGGCTGCTGTAGGTATCTCCCTAAAGCGGCCGTTCGTCAGCCGCCCGGCTTCGCATCGGGGTGGTCATCGGTCATTCAGTCTCGCAGTCGTAACGCGTGCCGGACCCATATCCGTCAATTTGGGCTCCTTGTGACAAACAACCTCAAGGCAGTGCTCCTCTGTTGCAACGAAGTAGCTAAATCGCGTTTCGGAACCTTGTGCCATGAATACTAGGAAGCTCTCTCTGGTCCAGGCATGCCCTCTTGCTCGGAAAGTAGTTTTTGCTGGACGCGGGCTTGCGCTCGACGCGTCCCACAATTCCAGAAGTCCGTTTTCGTCCAAGACACGAAATGCGATGACCTCTTCGAATGTGAACCGGAAGACAGATCCTCTTTCGATGGAAACGAAATCTGCTTCTAATCTGTGATTATGATCCGGGCTTGATAGCGGTAGCGAGTAGCTGGTACTTGCTTCGATGAGCGTGACCAGTGGCGCGCCAACGTCGAAATTCAATTTTCCGAACCAAAGCTCGTCCATGTCTACATCTGTAGGCCACGGACCGAATTCGACGCTGGTTGGGGTTTGATGCGACATCGTCCGACTGAGTTGATCGCGCTGGTTGCGCCACATCTGATCATCATTGCAGAAGGGCTGCAAAGGTTCGTAAGCGGTTCCCGCAGCTAGAGCGGTTTCCACCTACTCCGGATCGTAACCGGCGGCAGCGAAGTAGTTTGCGCACTCGGTTGGGGTGAAGGCGTCGAGCAGATTGCCGACGACAGTCCAGAGCCGATCGACCGTGCGCTCGGCC
>NZ_JAGHKN010000045.1:0-38354 GCF_023093475.1 Methylobacterium sp. 37f | reverse complement strand
GGCCGAGCGCACGGTCGATCGGCTCTGGACTGTCGTCGGCAATCTGCTCGACGCCTTCACCCCAACCGAGTGCGCAAACTACTTCGCTGCCGCCGGTTACGATCCGGAGTAGGTGGAAACCGCTCTAGAGACGTTTGCGTCGGGAGCAGAGCAGTCTGAGACAGCGCTTGCTCAATCGGCAGCGCTGCTACAAGCCTTCCTGAAAATCGAGGATCCGGAAGCACGAAAGAGGTGTCTTGCCTTCGTAGAGCAGGCCGCTGTTACATCCATGTCCCGAGCACCCTGAGCAGCCCCAAAGGATTTGGGACAGCGTCAGACACGATGCCGGAGCCGCCCGACCGTCACTTTCATCTCGGCCACCGCTGGCGGCTCTGTGGCTTAGGCGCACCAAGACGTGCGTCTCGGCTTAGTCGAGCAAGGCAAACGCTGAGCGGTGACGCCATTCCCATATTGAAGCTGCGCTACCATAGCGCCCTTGAGATCCGGCTAACCGCCTTCCGTCATTCTACCCCTGAGCCAAGTTGCGTATCGGCTCAGCGTGAGATGAACGATCCTACCCCGCCGGTCCCGTGAGCAGATCGGGCGGCGGGGGGCAGGCTTGCCTATGTCGGACCGCGGCGGCGAACCTGCAGCAATGGCTTGAGGCAGCGTGATGGGCAGAGGTTGCCTAGCACCACCGCTAAAACAGCCCCCAGGATCGCCAGGGAAGCCTCAGGACGGCAGAGAGCCGGAAATCGCACTGAGATAGGAGCTGCGATTGGGCGGCATCACAGCAGCCTCAGAACGACTAGCGTTGCAAAGACCACGAGGACACCAGCGAGAGCGAGTTCTAGGCGCGTCATGGGCGGCCAAAAACTCGAACTGCGAACCCGTGGAATACCACATATGATAAGTTCACGGCATCGTGAGCTAGGCAGGTGCCTGGCGCATTGAGCCTCTAGGGCCAGCAGGGTCGCCCCCTATCCCGTTCGGCCCGCAACAGTCGCCAGCCGCCATGTCAGGCTCACCGAAGCCGAAGCTTGTTCCTGCCGACCCCGCGCTCTGGCGCCAAGGCTTCCTCAACCTTCGGCCGAGCATCGTCCCATGCCCTGGCTTCACCCTTCAATCCTGGGGAGGCGCGCATGAGGCGTGCGTCAACTTCCTGACTGTTGGGCGGATAAGGGGGGCGCCCTCGGTTGGACCACACTCGAGATCTGCGGCGTTCACCCCGAGGTCGGCACCGTTCGCCCCGACTTCTGCGGTGCCCAGGTGCTCAGAGCCGAGCGCGTGTCCGAAATCGCGGAAACCCGCATGCAGTTCGTGAATACGACCTACTACCGCAACACGCCGGGCCGCCCAACGGGTGCAGTCCCGCTCTGGCGGCTCGGGCAGTGATCTCGTTGCAGCCTGCCCTATCTTGCCTGCATGGCTCAGCACTCTGCGACTGCAGGCGACCTCTACAAGGCGAAGCTGATCACAGACGACGATCTTCGATCTGCCGTTGACGCCTTTATGGGCGATCCGGCGGTGGCTTCTCACGTCTTTCCTGGGGGCTATCACCTCGACGTCGCGAAGGCTCTCAGCGCGAACGAATGGACACGGGCGCAATTTAGATCGCCCGGAGCGTCTCTTGTCATGAGGCGCGTGGCTGTGCGGACTGCGATCCTACTAGCTCGGCCCGAGAAGCCGTGAATGGCTGGCAAAGGCCGCCTGTTTCGGACGCCGCCGACTGACAGATGGTTCGTAAACGTCGAGGCTCATCCAACTGAGCTGGAGCGCTGGCATTGGGTGATCCATCTGAACGGCGATCATCTCTGCCGCGGTGGCTGCTTCCAATCAGTCCGCGCAGCAAAGCTCGCGTCAGCCGGTAGCCTGAGAGTGAGAAAGGCCATCTATTATCATCAGCACAGGAGGCTAGAAAACGGATGAGGATGAGATCTCAGCTCCGCCCCAACTCGTGCGAGGTCAAAGTCGATGATGCATGGCGTCTTGAAAACCTGGAAGAGGTGATCAAGCGCTATAGGCTCGCGATGAAACGCTGCCCTGAGTGCCACGGCACGATGACCCTTTATTGCGGCTACGTGTCCGGAGCTCAGCCATTCCTGATGCATAACAGGTCGCATACGGGCTGCTCGCTGAAGCCGGATACCTACTCGGGGACCCCGTCGCCTCATCCGAGGGCAGTCAGCTAACAGCTTGCTGAAGCTCGAAAACCCCGTACAAAGCGCAAATCGGTTCAGAAGAGCGGCTCGTCTCCCAGGTGCTCGACACCTGTCTTGGCTACGAGCTGGATGCGCGGTTCACCGTGCACGTCCGGTATCTTTGCAGCCTGCTCCTCGACGTCAGCCGGGATCTCCTCAGGCGAAGTAACCGGCAGGGTTTCTTGCAGTTCGTGGCCAATCTTATGGAGCACGAGGGGCGACCCGAAGCCGAGCCTATCAGTGTCTGACATCGCAGATCCTCCACGGGTGCACCATTGGCGTGCGGATGCAGGGGACGAATGCGGGGGTTCCGTCAGAGGTTCCGGTGTGATCTCCGTCGATGCGGAAGAGCTGCCACCCGTCAGTTCGAAGGATCACACCCAGTGCTTACGCGCGCTGGCCAGGGTGCATCATGACTGCAATGCGACCAGACACCTTCCACACCGACAAAGACCCTTCGCGCGCGAACATGGCAAATGCCTCGGTCACGTCCCGGCTAGCGAAGGCTTGTGCGACATGGACGGCGCGGCCGACGACGCAGGCCCCTTCCTGAGCGTCCGCGCGCGGTACACGGCTCTCAATCGCGAACATCACCCCGGATCGGTCAGGTCTTAGCTCGTCCGGCAGCGCGCCGATCTTGCGCCAGAGGCAGTGCCACCGCACGCACGCCTCCGGACGATCCTGATAGATCCCGCACGCTACGCCGGTGCTGTGTCGACACAGGATGCCTGCAGGTTTGGCCAGCACCTCAATTGCTGGAACCTGGCAGCAAGCCGTGCACGGTCCACACGACCGACCTGGGACAAGTGCGCCAGTGGGTTGGCTGGGCGGATGAGTTCGCGGGGTCAATTCGTTATGGCTCCTGATGCACTGGCTCAAACGTCCGAGATCCGCTCCACTCCGCCCGGGAACTAGCCAGTCATTTCTACTCTTGAGCTTCGCCATGAGCCCTGCTTTTCAGCCGAGGCCCTGGCGAACGAAACTGACTGGGAAGAACGTCTATGAGCACCGGCACCGTGAAGTGGTTCAACGAGACCAAGGGCTATGGCTTCATCCAGCCGGATGACGGCGGCAAGGACGTGTTCGTCCATATCTCCGCTGTGGAGCGCGCTGGAATGCGCAACCTCATCGAGGGCCAGAAGGTCTCCTACGAAGTGGAAACTGACAAGCGCTCCGGGAAGGATAGCGCTGGGAACCTCCAGTCAGCTTGATCTTCAAAGGGCGGGCCTCAAGCCCGCCTGTCGATTTCGGGCAGGAAGGCTTTCTACGCCCTCCGTCCGATCAGGAGCGACTTCCAACAACCCACCGTCTCACCCCGTGAGAGGGGTGCGCCCGACTACTTGCCGTTCTGCCAGATCGTCGTGACGGCGCGCAGCGCTGTGTCGCCAGCGGCCTCCGAGGCGCCTTCGGACCCGAACGACCGGACTGACCGCTGCACCACCTCCTTGTCCTTCCAAATCGACCAATCGAACCGACCGGGCTCTGTTGCGGACGGTGTGACCCGCAGGGAATGGGGATTGGGGGTGAAGATGATCATCATGATCATATGGGCATGCATGCGAGTATTTCCCGCCGCGGGGTGATGAGCCCACGCTTGCGATGCCGAGCTACCTCTTCTTGGCTGCCTTCTTGATCAGCTTTTTGGCGATCTCCTTGTCAGCCTGCTCCTTGGCGAGCCGAAGGGCCTTGAGGCGCACCGTCTTGTCGTCGGTGGCCTGCTGAGCAGCGTCGTAGTCTGCGCGCGCCTCGCCTCCTTCGCGGGCCTTCTCCAGGTGCTTCGCAGCCTTCGTCTCCCGGCGATCCTGCGCGCTGCTGTCATCGCTCGTCATCGGTCCTGCCCTCCTGCTGGCGATGGATCGGGTCGGTCCTGCCGTTGACTTAACCATGCCCGCCACGCGACATGGCATGTCTGGCTGCGTTCGCCCTCATGGGTGCTTCGTCGGCCAATCACCATCAGGGACTAGCGCCGCGAGAAAGACCTAAGCCCAAAACGCCAACGGCGCCGACCCCTGCCAGGGCGGCGCCGTCGAAATCGTAGGGCCTTTGGGGGCCAGTCACTTCCCCCCAGAAGCCACAGCACCGTTCAGGTGTCAATCGGGACCGCTTCCCGAGACGATGGCGCTTGGCCTTTTGAACGGGACGGCCCAGGCCGCACCCGCTGCTTTGACGCGGCCCGAGCAGGGCTGTGAACGATGACGGTTGAGGAAATGGCCCAGGCGATTGGCTTGGCGCACGGGGCGAGCCTCGATGCGTTGACGCGCGCCCTATGGGCTGGCGTCGCGGCGGCGCAGATCAGCGACGAGGACGCAACACGGCTATCGGAAGCCATAGAAGCGCGTAGGGTGCCGCGCGCGGCCACTCAGGCGGCTGCTGGCCGGGGCTTCCTCCCTGGGAGGGGAATACCTCCGCGAAAGCACCAGCGGCCCCCTGAGCGCTCCGTAGCGATCGAGCGCCGCAGACGCCTCGCCGCATCCGGCCCGATGCCGTCAGCCCTCGCAGCGCGGTTCACGACGGGCGAACTGGCCGTGCTCCGCATCGTCGCGGACGAGTTTCAGGCCCGCCAGGTGTGCGCCCTGTGCCTTGATGCCATCGCGGCCCGCGCCGGCGTGTCTCGCACGCTCGCAAAGGGCGCGCTCCGGCAGGCCCGGCGCTTGGGAATGGTCCAGATCCACGAGAGGCGCAGGACGGGCGCCAAGAGCCTTCCGAACCTTGTCCGCGTGGTCGACCGTGAGTGGTTGGCCTGGATGAAGCGCGGCGCCTCGCAGGGCAAATCCGGGTCGAACGGCATAGGGGGCAGATTTGCGCCCACCACGGATAGAAGGTTGGTAACTACGGGGACGACGAGGCCAGCAGAGAACCTGCAAGGGGCTATCGAGAGGGGCAAGGCAAACTGCAAGGGAATTGCTTGAGCCGGCAGCCTTTGCAGCGCAGATCACCTAAGCCATCCTTGCCCCAAGTGCGCCCAGGGCGTACATTGCGCTATGGAGTTCGATTGGCACGACGAGAAATCGGAAGCCAACCTGCGGGAACGTGGGTTCGGGTTCGATTTCGCCGTGCTGGTCTTTCTCAGCCGGACCCTGCACCAAACCGACGAGCGCCAAGACTACGGAGAAACCCGCGTCAACGCCCTCGGAGAGATCGAGGGCGATATCTACCACATCACGTTCACGGATCGCGGCCCCGTGCGCTGGATCATCTCGGCCCGCCGCGCCAACCGGAAGGAGCGCCAACGATGGCACGCATCAGCTTAGAGCAGCTTCGCACCAACCGGCCACAGGTGGACCGCGAGAAGCTGGACGCCACGACGGAAGCTGATATCCGACGCCACACGATCGAGGACGGGCAAGACCCAGATACGGCACCCGTGGGCTATCGCCTCGTACCACCGCCCGCGGAAATCCGGAGCAATTTGGGCCTGACGCAACATGGGTTCGCGCAGGTGCTTGGCGTCCCCTTAGCGACCTATCGGAACTGGGAACAAGGCCGGAAAGCGCCTGACCCCGCCGCAGCGTCCCTGCTGACGATCTTGTACCGCGAGCCGGAAGCCGCTTTGCGTGCGCTGCGTTCCGGCGCCACGCGCCCGCAAACGGTTGCCTTTGATGCTTGCACCTTCAAGAAAATCACAAAGATCAAAGCGACCCGCAAGGTGGTAAGGGATGCCGTTGCGGCGCCCGCCAAGCCCAAAGGAAAGCCTCGCCGGATCTCAGGGAAGGCCACAGAAGCGAAAGACCGAGCTTAGGTTTGCTACCCGACCCAGATTGTACCGCGGCTGCCAGCACTCCATCTCGGCCATTCGCGCCGAGGAGGAGAGCGGTTGACCCTAGCGACGCTCTATCCGCCGATGGCAGCCGCGACGATCCTGAATGTCTTTCTGTTCGCCCTGGCGTGGAAAGGGACGCAGATCGAGAAACGCGACGGCGAACCGCCGTGGTCGCTCGTTCTTGGGCTGCTCGCATACCTGGGGGCGCTCGGAGCCTTCGTCTACTTCTCGCTTAACCGCCCCCTGGTCTCAGGGTTCGACGTGTTCATGGTCGCTTTTGGAGCGCAGGCCATGGGCGGAGCGATTGTCCATGCCTTGTTGCACGCCTTCATTTTCTCACGCGGCCAGCGCAAGGCCGACCGTGCTTTCGCATTTGTGGGCGCCCTGTTCCTCGCGGGCATCATGGTCGCGGGTGTGCTCGGCACTTAGCGTCGGCGACTTGATGGCTTCAGAAGACGGGGCCTCCATCATCGGATCAGCCATGTGCCCGTGTAGGTCACAGCGGCCGAGTAGATGGGATGGCCATCCTCATCCGTCACCAGAACCGAGAAGGCTTGGTGCTCGCCGTCTTTAGGCACTTCGTACGCCGCGATCTCGGGCAGGACCGACTTTGCGTGACGAGCAGCCTCCTCAGGGCCAGCGAGGTCCATGCCCTCATCGTCACGAAGTGTCTGGCCATTATGGATATCGAAGAAGTAGCGAGGCATGGGCTCTCCACCCGTAAGAACAATTAGCTATCTCACATAGCCGAGTAAGGCGGTGTCTTGGGATGCAGGTGCAGGTAGTTCGGGTTGAAGCCCGCATAGCTCTTGATGGCCGCTACGTCAGGTAATGTGACATGTCGCTCCTTGAACACCACCAGCCCCAAACGTCGTAACTCCTGGAGCACCCGGTTGATGTGGACGTTCGACAGCCCGGTTGCATCGCCGAGGTCGAGTTGGGTCAGGGGGAGCGGATAGCTGTTCTCCGTCGCAAGCCCCACCACCTGAAGGCGGATCAGGAGCTCGCAGAACAGGTGTGCGACCTGCTCATCGGCCGAACGACGGCCCATGCACACCAGCCATTCCCGGAGGATTGCTTCATCGACGAGGCCGGCCCACTGCAAGGCACGGTTCAGGCCCGGATGTTTCCCGCAGAGGCCATTCATCACCGAACGCGGGATACGCACCACGTCGCAGGAGCTGATCGTTCCGATGCTGTGATCCATCTCGCCGAGGATCGACACGTTCAGGTCGCAGAAGTCTCCCGGGATGAGGAAGCCAACAATCGACCGCCCTCCGCCTGCAAGAACCTTATAACGGCAGGCGAAGCCCCTCTGGATCAGGTGGACGTGATCGGGCACGTCCCCCTCTAAAATGAGGGCTGTTCGAGACTGAACCTTGCGCAGATGCGCACTTGCTCCCGTAAGGGCTTTCTCGTCCTCCCCGGAGAGCGAGAAACGGCGGCCGAGCTTTTGGATGAACGGATTGAGCATGAGCCCTCCCGGGCCATGCCCCACAGTCAGTATGCCGACCTAAGCTGTGAGGTTGCAGAAGGTTGCGCTCGGCTCGGGAACATTACTCCCTCCGTCATACCAAGCTAACAACAGCGCCAGTAGCCCTCAGCCCAAGCGGATTACCTATCGGGTTCCCAGCTAGATATTGGCTCAGGTCGTACGGAATTGCGCAATCTACCCGACGCCAATCAGAAATCTGGCAATGAGCCTCAAATGCTGGACACTAGCGGACATCCCCGCCTGTAGCGTATCGGCTGGTTTCGAGGGGCTGGTTTCGAGGGGCTGTGCGAGAGCCCGTATGGTCGGCGCCCCACCCTGGAAGGACTGCCGAGCCCGCGACGCTGCAACGCCTCCTGTCAGAGCCCGCCGGCCGGCATCCCGTGCCCCGTAGGCTGCACCTGCCGCTGACGGCCCCCGCGATCAGGTCGAATGCCTTCGCCACCGCCCCATGGCGCTTACAAGGCACAGCGTATCGGAAGGGTGAAGTGTCCGCTTCCATACCCTTTGCAGCTAAACTGAAACCGTAGCGACTGCCCTGCCGTAGCGGCTGACACGGCGCATGGCGAAGGCAGGATATGGAAAAACCGCATTACGTCGTTCAGCGCAGCCGTTCAGGCAGGTTCAACTTCACGCTCTTGACGAGCGCCGGGCGTCTTACAGGGTCCGTCGTAGTCCCCATTGATGGTCGCTCAAGTGACGAGATCAAACGGCTGGCCTTTGAACAAATCCGAGTGCTTGCCGAAGACTTTGCCCGCGTCCAAGTTGCAAAAGACTTACCTCCTGACAGCAGCCCGGCCGAGCCTGTCGAGGGCTTAGCTTGAAGTCCCACGTCGGCATTTTTGAACGATCTAATCGCAACGCTTTGGCCGGCCCCGTATTCGCCCCGTAGATACGGGGAAGCGCAGACCTCAACAATCCTCAACAATCCGGCCCTCGCGCGCCCGCGCGTACTGGTCGCGAAATGCCCGCCCAACCTTAGCAATCCTTAACAGGCGGTCCCTCGCGCGCGGGCGCGTATTGCTGTCGAAACTCAGAAGGGTCGTAGCTCAGCGCTGCGGTTCTGTCCGCGGCCAGCAGGGGGCACCGGCTAGCTGTTTCCGCCCTGTATTATCAGTGAGTGCAGGCCCTTATCAGGGTTTCCGAAAACTCCTAGACCTGAGCTCAACCGGCATGAGCGCGTGAAGGGCTGCTTTGAGAGGAGAACGGACCCTTCGCCCTGAAGGGGACATTCCGCCTCCGAGTAATCCTGCGTGAGACCCACGATTTGAGGCCCGGGAGCGGGCGCAATCCCTCGCCCGTCGCGTATTATGAATACGGAACTGTCCTTATCTTCGCAGCGGCTCAGGTAGTTCTAAGTTTGGAGGATGGCCATCAATACAAAATCATCGGGCCGCCCGTTTTTTTAACATAAATCACACGGGATTGAACCTTGCACGGGAGCCATTCGCTTTCTTGAGCGTACCGCTTCATGGACCGGCTTCTCTCATCCTCCCCTCCCTACGCCCTAGTCGTCGAAGGCCATGTGCTCGTGCGCATGGACGCTGTGGCCATCCTCGAGGATGCGGGCTTCCGGGTGCTCGATGTGGTAACAGGTGATGAGGCCATGCACCTGCTCGATCAGCACGGCCGAGAGTTCGCCCTGCTGTTCATAGCTGTGGGCCTCAGCGGCCAACATGACGGGTTCGCGCTGGCCCGTAAGGCCGCCTCCGAGCACCCGCACATCGGTATCTTGGTGGCCTCAGGCCACCACACGCCCGCTCCAGGTGATCTGCCGGACACGGCTTGCTTCATCGAGAAGCCGTTCAGCGCTGGGGTCGTTCACGATCACCTCCGGCGCATCCTGCCGGACGATAGGAAGCCAGAGGCGTTGAAGTCGGGAAGCAGCCCTCTCCGGGGTCTGTAAAGGGTGGCGATCGGACCGTAGCTCTTGATCCAGAAACCGACGTACCATCTCAGACGGCAAACGAGCGCTTCAAGAAACGCCGGACTGTGAGATCGCTTACGCGAATAGGATTACTACTCGGCCGCCTTCATAAGAGGTGCGGAGACGGCTGCGTTCCGGATGAAGGCCAACACCTTAGCTCGATCTTGCTGATGCTCGATCAGTGACCAGAGCCGCAGCAGCTCATGTGTTTCTGCGAAAGTGCTTGAAGGCTGTTCAGAGAACGCAGAGACCGGGCATCCGAGGGCAGAGGCGATCCTGCTCAACGTCGTTGCCGCACGAGAAGCGGCACCATCGTCATCATCGAGCTTGGACATCGGCTGCTCTGGCGTTCTGAATTGTACGTATCCGTACAAAAATGTAACGCACGGTCTGATCAAAATTACAATCCGTTCCAGAATGCGTATGAATACTTCCTGCCACGCTTGTATGTTTTAACATAAGATGGTTTTTTAATTGAGGAAGCGGAGGCTCAAGATAAAATGAACGACGACGAACGTTTCGAAGCCATGGCAGATGCCTGCCTCAAAGCTCATGAAGCGGTCGTCGACATCGGTAAACCCGTGATGCTTGCTATAACACGTGCTCTCCTGTGGCAGGTCGGGCAAGAATTAAGCCAGCGCGAGGCTCGCCGAGAGAAGATGCTCCGTGAAGCTGAGGACGTACACAGAGACGGTGCTGACCCTGCTTTCCACCCACCCCAGTCATAGGCCACTGCCTCGCTGAGCAGCCTGTAAGCGGCCGTTCCCGGCTTCTACAAAGGGTTGCAAGCGGACGGTGCCATGCGCCAGACGTAGTCTGTCACAGACCGAAGACCAATGCCGCCTCCCGATCGGCCGCGTTCATCACCCTCGCTCGAATGACACCCATCGCGACCAGCTTCCGGTCGTAGGTCCGCCAGCGCATCCACTTCGGCTTGTTCGGCATGGGCGCTAGGACGTTGACCGAGCCCCCGAGGCGCACCCGCTGTCGACGCAGCCGGGTAATCTGCCGATCGCGCGGCGTCATCCTCTGGACGGCATAGGCGAGGCGATGCGCCTTCCGTGAGGCGAACCGGGCGCCACCCTGCGGCAGGAATAGATCCGCGCACAACACGCCCGACCACGGGCAGGACCACCACCAACGGAAGCCGCCCAGCGGCATCGCCACGGCCTCGATACCGACGCGGTAGGAGTGTTCTGCAACTCCCCCAGGTACGGGGGCGTCATGGGTCAGCACCACGTCACCCGATAGCCCGTCCTTGCGCAGGTCGATGTCGAACCGGACCCGCTTTGCGACGTGCGGGAAGGCGCCCCCATGCACCAGGTCGCCGGACCAGCCAAACGCCCCTTGTCGGACGCTCATCAGCTTCGACAGGGGCAAGCGCAGACAGCTTTCGACGGTTGGCCGCCCCCCGGTTAGACCGCTACCCATCCCGCCCATGTGCCTCGCTCCGGTTCTACGAAATCGATTGCCGAACCTGTCGTTTTCAACGCACGGCGCGCCCGGCTTCCGTGAGGGCGACGAGCGATCCCGGTCCACAGTGTGAACGCCGCTGGACGAGGCCCCGCCGGGCGAGGAGCGCCAGGGCCCGCGACGGGTTCATGCCCTCCCCGGCCCGAGGCTTGCCCCGCAGCAGGTTCGGCCGGACTCGTTCATTGCCGTTCCCCCGGGCGGCCTCCGCTTGCCGCTGCCCGTGCTCAAAGAGGGCGAGCTGTTCGATGTGCCCAGGCGAGCCGAGGGCAGCCATTCGGCGCAGATCCGCACGTTGGGCATCAACCGCCCGCTCGGCATGGGTCGCCCGCTTCATCTCTGGCGTGGGTTCGATGTCGAGCGTCGCGGCGATCACGTCGAAGGGCTCAAACCAGCAGGCCCCGTGCTCCCCTTCCAGCGCACGCAACGCCTTGAGGATCAGCTTTTGCCGGTTGCCGAGCCCGCGCCCCATCTCCTGCCCCTAAGTGTATGATTTCACTGCCCAGCAATGCGCGAAAGACCCACCCCAGGCAACCGGAGCCCCTTGGCGGGCGGCATCCGCGGCAATCTGTGGGACGATCAGTTCATGAGCGTACGGAGCCGGTCATTCTCTAATTTCGAGAGGCGACGTCCAAGCTCCAGCAGGAGCATGTCGATCATGTTCTGCAGAAGAGGTTCAGCGAGCTTCTGGATGGCGCCTCGAGCGGCAAGACAATGCTCGGCAGCGTCCTCCAAGGGGTGGCTTGCGCGGTCAGGCATCCTAGCCAAATAAGCGGCTTCCTCAGCCCGGTTTTGCGTGATGTCGATCAGGAAGCCGGTGCCTCGCCGAGGCTGGCCTATCTCGTCCAACTCGATAAGACCGCGAGCCAAAACCCACCTCATGGTGCCATCGGCCGAGTGAACGCGATACTCCTGCACGTAGGAGCGACCCGCCTTTGCGCTTTTCGCGATAATTTCCGCGGCTTCCGCTCTGTCCTCAGAATGAATGGCTTTCAGGAACAGGCTCAGCGGCACCCCGCCCTGCGCCGCAGCAGGTTCGACGCTGAAGAGCAGAGCAACCGTTGCGTCTGCGTACAAGCGGTCATTGGGGATATCCCAATCCCAACGCCCGATCACATCTGACGCGTCGATCGCAGCCTGCAACTGGATCTGCGAAGCCTTGGCCATACCTGCCCCGCCGTGCCGCACCACTGCCTCCAAACCTTCGTTATTTAGTCCATCACTTGAATGTGAGACCTTTTTAAGGTTAGTTAACATGCGGTAATTTGTCTGCCCCTGTGGCCACGATACAGCCACGCTTCTTACATACATTCCAATCTACGATGCGCGCAGTTCGGGTTTCTGGAGCATACTATTGGGGACAGGATGTGGGCCGTAAGCTGAACCCTATCGAAGCCGCTTACTCTAGCTTTCCTGATGCGAGTGTGGCGACGAGCCCTATTCCACCGAGCCGCCGTCAGCTGCTCCAGCAGCAAATCGCCGAGCAGCTTGGGATTTCGCCCGACGAGTTCAGCGAGGTACCTCTGCCGCCTTCCGGTACTCCAAAAGGAGGTGCCTCTGCTGGGGCCTTCGACATAGCACTCAGCCGTGAGTGCCTCGAGCTGCTCGAAGCCTACTCTCGGATCACAGACCCAGAGCAGCGCCGTCGATGCCTGCAAGCTGTTCGTGAGGCGGCTGATGGCTCGGCTGATGCGGGCCTAACGCCAGAGATGTGACGGCTGGAGCAGACCTAAACTTCGTGTAAGGCAGAGGGGTAAATACCGACCCAATAACGCCGTGGAGAGCGGTTCAGCCAATCCTCAGAAGCGGACGTTGGCCCCCGATGCAGGCTGCAGGTAGCCTGGGTTGAATTCGCCAATCTCCTGGACATGCGGCCCTGTCGCAAACCCGTGGCGTTTACCCCGCGTTGACCATAGAGCCCGCATGGCACCTCCTGTTTCGGAGGCCACCCCATGATCCTGTCCGCCATAGCCGCGAAGCTGAAGCAGCGCTCCAAAGCCGATTTCAAGGGCCGGCACTACGAGGCGGCCCTGATCGTTCAGGCCGTCGCCTGGTACCTGCGTTACCCGCTGAGCTATCGTGACATCGAGGAGCTGTTCCTGGAGCGCGGGGTCGAGGTGGACCACAGCACCCTGAACCGTTGGGTGCTCGCCTACGCGCCGTTGATCGAGAAGCGGCTGCGCCAATTTCGCAAGCCGCACTGCGGGTCGATCCGGATCGATGAGACCTACATCAAGGTGCGTGGTGAGTGGCGCTACCTCTACCGAGCTGTCGACAAGCACGGCAACCCAGTCGACTTCCTCCTCACCGCTAACCGCGATCTCGACGCGGCCAAGCGGTTCTTCCGTAAGATGCTGGCGGATCAGCCACTTCTTGCGCCCGATCGGATCGGCACGGATGGTGCCAGCACCTATCCACCCGCGATCGTGGCTGCGAAGAGCGATAGTCTTCTGCCCCACGCGCCGCTCCACTACGTCACCAAACATCTGCAGCAAGGCATCGAGAGCGACCACTTCCGGGTCAAGAAGAACATGCCCCGGATCGGCGGCTTCCGCTCCTTCCATACAGCGCGACGCACGATCTGCGGCTTCGAGGCCATGCTCTGGCTGCGGAAGGGCTTCGGTTTCGCCGGCGCGTGGACGGTCCGCGAGCAGAACCGTCTTCTCGCACTCTGCTTTGGGCTTCCGCAGGCGAACAAAGCGTGAAAGCAGAACGGTAGAGAGCCTTCCGCGGCCTGACACTGAGTTCGCGACAGGCCCGTCTGGAGCCCTTGCGTCAGGCCGACGCTTGGTGCGGCATCCCTGCTCGTGTCCCAGGAACGCGACCTCACTGCCTCTTGTGCGCCTGAGTAGCCATCCTAGCGACTTTTGACGGTGCGTCGTTCAAGTGATGCCGAGCACGCGGATCAGCAACAGACTGACCCCGATCAGAACAGCCAGCGATGCAGTGACAGCGAGCGTGACGCGCCCACCGACGCGTGCAAGCACACGGACATCGACGCCAAGACCAAGAGCGGCCATCGACAACACGGTGAGGAACCCCGCGAGTTGGGTCAGCGGCTTCACCGCGACGTCCGGGATCAGACCGAGAGAGCGCAAAGTCGCTAGCGCCAGGAAGCCGAGGATAAACCATGGCACCAACTTGGTGAGGCCGAGCCGCCCAGCCTTCCGTGTTGGAGTGCCGGGCTCGACCGGAAGCCGCGAGGCAATCAGTGAAAAGGCCACCACGACGGGGCCGAGCATGAGAACGCGTACGAGCTTAACCAGCGTGCCAACTTGCGTGCTCAGGAGGCTCACGGGCACGGTCGCTGCCAGCACTTGCGGCACCGCGTAGACCGTCAGCCCCGCCAGCACCCCATACTGGTTATCGCTCATCCCGGCCAGCGGCACGAACAGGGGCAGCCCGAGCACCATGAGCACACCTAAAACCGCCGTGAAGGCAATCGAAGCGGCGATGTCCTTGGCTTGAGCCCCGATCACCGGCGCGACCGCGGCGATGGCTGAGTTGCCACAAATTGCGTTGCCACAGGCCACCAGGATAGCCATGCGCGCGGGCAGGCCGAACGCACGGCAAATGAGAAAACTCGTTACGATGCCGAGGATCACCGTTCCGACGATACCTCCCAAGAGCGCCGGGCCAGAAGCGAGGATCGCGCCAAGGCTGAGCGAGACTCCAAGCAGGGTAACGGCGACTTCCAAAAGCTGCTTGGCGGAAAAGGCAATGCCGGTGTGGAAGCGCGCATCGGGTGCCCAGGCAGTGCGCACTGCGATGCCGAGCAGGATAGCCAACACCAGGGCCTCAACATAAGGGTGACCGGAGACATGCTCTTCCAAGGCCTGCGCGGCCATGGCAATGAGCGTGATCACTACGCACAGGCCAATGCCAGGCAGAACCGATGCCGGCGAGACAGGCTTTTCGCGGAGCACTGCCATTGCGGGGGCTTTCTGGGATGCGTCTAGGCTCACGATGCGGCTTTGAGGCGTGTTGGGAAGAAAACGTTCGTTGGTTCTCCATTGCGGAGAAGTACTCTCTCCAGAGGGAGTGAAGTTCGGAAAACCCCTCCCTTGCTTGAGACGGCCTTGGGCGCGACATATCTTGTCATGCGCAACACTCCTGACACGTGGTCATCACCGATCACTTTCGATCCCTTCGGCGAGCCGGTCCCCGAGGGCGTTGCGCGCGCTTACAGATCTACCGCGGGCGACCACACCGCTCGCCGAATCGGCGGTGTGATATTCTGGAGCTTGGCGCTTCTGATCCTGGCTGGACGCATCTACGCCGCTGACCTGCCTGTGGTTCAAACGGTCGCCTCGTACGCCGCAAAGGTCGTGGCTCTGATCTGAGGCCTGAGCTATTTTTCCCAACCCGCGAATGCTGGGCTGTAGAAGCTTTTAATAGGTCGCTGTTAGGTAAGCGGCGATGACCTTGGCGTCGGCCTCAGCGATCGGCGCATGGTAGACTTTGATCATCTTACTCACCTCGGCTTCCCAGAACGCCTTGCCTTTCCCTGGCGGCTGCATCGCAATGTAGTCGACGGAGTGGCAGCTCATGCAGTTGGCTTGCGCCGCCTCGAAGCCGATTATGTGAGTCGTGTCCGTCCCACCTTGGGGTGCTCGCAGCTGTGCCGTGGGCTCGGGTAGCGCGTAACTCCGAGGCTCGGCCACGGCCGTGCCGGCAGCGAGTATGAGTGCGATGCTGGTGACAAGAAATCGCGTCATCCCATTCTCCCTCAAGCCGCCCGCACGCGGGTGCTCTCAACCACGTTGCGCATATAGCCGGCCGGGTTCCAGCGCGGTTCCATCGGCTGGCTCGTGCCATCGTTAGCCGTCGCTTTGACCCGAATGATGTGGGAGCCGGCGGGAAGGTCGACGTCCAGGGTCCAGGCCCGAAAGGCGTAACGCCCAAAATCCTGACCCAGCTTGGCAGGCAGCCAGGTTCCCCCATCGTTGGCGGAGACCTCAACCGTCTTGATGCCGGAGCCGCCGTCGAAAGCGATGCCGCGCAGCGGCGTCGAGCCCGCCTTCACGCTGGCTCCATCGATCAGGTTTGTGAGGAAGGAGCGCACGTTGAAGCGCCCGATCGGTACGGTGCTGGCTGCCGCCTTGCCGGGCTCGGTGCAGGCGCAGGGCGTGTCGGGGATACGGTAGGCGGTCTTCATCCAGAACCCCTCGAACGGCTTGTCGAGTACGGTGATCGCGTTGAGGTGCTTGACCCAGTAGGTGCCGTAGAGCCCCGGCACGACGAGGCGTAAGGGGTAACCGTTGAGCCAAGGCAGTTCCTGCCCGTTCATCCCCCAAGCCAGCATCACCTCGCCGTCGCGAGCGTGGTCGATGTTCAAGGCCTTCGCGAAGTCCGGCGTCTCCGGGATCACAGGTCCATCAAGCCCCTCGAACGCGACCTGGACGGAGCCCGCCTTTACGCCCGCCTTATCCAGCACGGTCTTCAGCGACACGCCGGTCCAGCGCGCACAGCCCATCGCACCGTTTGCGAGTTGGCCACCGGCCATACGTGGTTCGAAGAAGCCGCGGGAATTGCCTGAGCACTGGTTGACCGCGACGACCTCTGTTTGCGGCATTGCCTTGAGATCGGCCAGCGCGAGTGAAACCGGCGCTTCGACGTGACCCTGTACTGCGAGGCGGAAGGTGTCCGGGTCGATCTCTGTGGGGATGTCGGCGAGGTGATATCGCACGAAGAACGCGTCGTTCGGAGTGATCACCCCCTCGTCAAAGACCGAGAACGGCGTCTCGAGCTGCGGCGGCCGGGCCGTCATCTGCAACAGCGGGCGCTTGCCCGGATAAGCCACCAGTGGGCGCTCGCCATTGCCGAAGGGCAGACCGACCTCGGCCGCGAGGACCGAACGTCCGACCAGCGCTAGGGCGCCTGCGCCGAATAGGACCTCACGTCTGGGAATTTCTTTCCTCATTGCACACCTCTCTTGAAAAGCAGCTTCGGAGGTGGTCAGGCGCCGAGGCCGAGCCCCAGCAACCGGTTTGCATTGCGCCAGAGTGCAGCGTCGAGTGCGTCTTCAGAGAGTCCGAGCTGGCGGAAATCCTCCACGCCCTGCCGCATTGGCCTGAACGGGAAGGAGGAGCCAAACAGGAACTGATCCCGCATGAAGCTGTTGGCCGCCTCAACGTAGAGGCCGCCGCCGGGCGCAAAGGTGTACATGTCGGGCGAGACGAAAACGTTCTCGTTGCGGAAAGCCACCGTCACCATTTCGGCGACGTTCGGGTAGAAGCCGTGGCAGCACACGAGCGGCAGCTTCGGAAAGGTCTTCGCCACCCGATCGACCGCGAGCGGGTCGTTAAGGCGCAAGTCGGGCGTCGTCGGGCCAGACATCACGAAAGCTGGAACCCCCAATTCCTGGCACAGCTCGTAGAGCGGCATCAGGCGCTCGTCGTCGGCGCGCATGGCTTCTCCGTAGAAGCCAGCATCGAGGTTGACGCCTTTGAAGCCGAGTTCGGTTACCGCGCGGCGGGCCTCGGCCACGGCAGCATCACGGCCGAGCTCCACTGGGTCTACTGAGGCGATACCGACCAGCCGCTTCGAGTTGTGTCGAGCGACCGTAGCAAGGTCGTCGTTGGCAATCCGCACGCCCGGCACCGAGCGGGCGACCATGACGGCGACGTCGATGCCAGCCCCGTCCATTTCCGCAGAAAAGCCCTCAACGGTCATCCCTCGGGTAAAGTGGTCGATCTCGCGGCCGCCAACACGCCCGTTCAGCCAGCGCACAACGCCGTACTCAGGAGTGTCAGGCGCCCCACCAAAGAACTTGTGCAGGAAGGTCGGGCGGCTACGCATGTCTACGATCGGCATGGCTTCTTCACTCCTTGTTAGGGGGAACCCGGCGCACGATCCTGAGCGCCAGGTTGGTCAGATCAGTGAGAGACCGTCTCCAGCACCTTGCCGCGCGTCTCGACGCCAAGCGTCAGGACGAGGAGAGCTGCGATGAGGAAGCCACCCGCACCGACCTGGAAGGCAGTGGCGGGGCCGTAGTTCTGCACCAGCACTGGCACGATCATGGGCCCAAGGATGGCGCCGATCCGCCCGAAGGCCGAAGCGAAACCAGCTCCCGTCGCCCGGGCACGGGTGGGGTAGAGTTCCGGCGTGTAAGCGTAGAGACAGCTCCACATACCAAACATGAAGAACTGCATCACGAAGCCCGAGACGAACAGCCAAGTCTGATCGACGGCGTTACCGTATAAATATGCAGCGATCGCCGAACAGATAAGAAAGGCCGCCGTAGTGGGCTTGCGCCCGATCTTCTCCAAGAGTAGCGCCGCAGTGAAGAAGCCGGGGATGCCACCCACCGTGATCAGCGTCACGAAACCGACCGAGCTGACGATCGAGAAGCCACGCTCCTTCAGGAGCACCGCGATCCACGAGTTGAGGCCGAAGAAGCCGATCAACGCGAAGAACCACATTCCGAAGGCCATGACCGTGCGCAGGCGGTACTCAGGCGAGAACAGCGTCGCGATTGGGTTTTGATACGGTACGGGCGCCGTGACTGCGTCCACAAGGGACGGCGCTACCGGCGGTAGCGGCCGGCCAGTGGCGCGTTCAACTTCCCGCTCCATCGTCGTCATCACGGCTTCGGCCTCAGCGTGGCGGCCCTTGTCAGCGAGCCAGCGCGGGGATTCTGGCATGGAGCGGCGCACTAACAGCACCACCATCGAAAGCAGGCCCACAATCACAAAGGCCCAACGCCAGCCGAGATAAGGCAGCACGAAGAAGCTGATCGCACCGGAGAGCACGTATCCGATGGCCCAGAAGCCCTCCATGAAGGCGATGTACTTGCCGCGCACGTTGGCCGGCACAATCTCCGAGACCATTGCTTGCGCGACCGGGGCCTCGCCGCCGACCCCGACACCGATCAGGAAGCGGCAGGCCATCAGGACCGGCAAGCTCCAGGCCGCCGCAGCCGCGAGACTGGCAAGTCCCCAGACCACCATCGTGACCTGGAATACGGCCTTGCGCCCGAAGCGATCGGCGGCAGTGCCCGCCACAATGTTACCGAGAAGCTGACCTGCGAAGGTCATCGCCGCGAGCTGGCCTGCCTCAGTGGGCGTGAGCCCGAAGGCGACAACAATCGAACCTAGCAAGAAGGTGAGCAGCGCCACGTCGACCTGGTCGACCAGCCAGGCGGAGGCAATGATTGCGAACACCTTCCGCTGGTACGCCGACATCGGCAGCCGCTCCAGCCGTCCGGCGATGTTGGCCGTGGCAGCAGCAGCGGCTTGGTTTGAAGCGGTGATTTCGATCCCCATACCGATCGGGGGGTCCGTAGCAAGGTGCATGGCGTGTCTCCTGGACGTTTCCTCGTTGGCGTCCAGGACGTACGCCGCGAACGCCGCCTGGACTTTCTTGAGCGTGTAAACAGCCCCTCATCCAATCAGACCGAACGAGTTCGAGGCGGCATCATTTTTCTAATTTTTGCTCGTCCTGCAGGATAACTTTGCTCCCCTTTCCACGATTTGCACTAATATAATTCTATTTTGGCCTTATAAGTTGTGGTTATGGCCCTCAACCTCCACCTCCTGCGTTTCTTCGCGACCGTCGCTCAGACTGGCAGCTTCTCCCGAGCAGCTGAGGAGCTGCACGTGAGCCAACCCGCAATCTCGCAAGGGGTACGGGATTTTGAACTGCAGGTGGGATGTCGACTGCTTGACCGTGGCGCTCGAGGTGTCCGCCCGACTCGGGAGGGCGAAGCCTTGCTGCGACATGCCAGAACTCTTTTCGCCATGGAGAGGGCAGCTGAAGAGGAACTATACGCTCTGCGGGGCCTCGGGAGCGGGATGCTACGGATCGGCGCAAGCACCACAATCGCAACTTACATGATCCCAACTTACCTCGGCATTTTTCATCGCGCGTATCCAGGTATTGAACTCAGCATTATTAGTGCCAATACGCGAGCTATTGCTGCCCTTCTGATTGAGCATGCAATCGATGTCGCATTGGTTGAGGGACCCGTTGAGGATCCGAGTATTGTCAGCGAAGCTTGGCGTCAGGACGAGATGGTTTTAATCACCTCACCGGAGCACACCTTCGCGAAGGCAGCTGAGCCAATTGATCCCGCACGCATTTCGGAAGAAATCTTTATCGTCAGGGAGCCAGGCTCTGGATCACGGGAAATCGTATCCGAAGCATTAAGTGCTAATAAAATCTGCCCAATTCGACGACTTGAAGTCGGAAGCACAGAGGCGATCAAGCAACTTGTGGCAAGCAGCCTTGGAGTAGCAATGGTCTCGGTCGCTACAATTCGTGACCAGATTTCCGTCGGTACAATAGTCGTCGTCCCGATCCGCGATCTGCGGATCGAGCGGGTTCTATGGCGGCTGAGTGTGTCAGGACGCCTTTCTAATCCAGCGACAATTGCATTCAACAAGCTAATAAATTTATAGCTTAAATTTTCATATGCATCGATATTTAAATCGAAGTTTTTATTGATGACTATGAAAAGATCGTGCAGGTAAAACAAAGCTAATTTCCTCTGCTTCGAGCGCAGGAATTATTTTTGTAAATAAAACGACCGTTTTCCAGACATTCAGAATTCGATCCTTGATCGAGGCCCACGCCTTCGAGACGCATGTCGGGAAAGGCAGCCCGAAAATCATGTGTCGTGAAAACGGTGTTCAAATTTCACGACAGCGGAGGTGCTTTGGCGGTAGCAGTGGCTTGGATCAGAGCCGGTGTCGGAGGCTTCATCGATCATTAGGCATACCGCTGTCGCCACGAACTTATGAGGGACCCAGCGGTCAAGCTTCACGGTTCACCGCGGAATGCCTCAGTTCGAACCAACCCTTCCGACGCTGCGCACCCTGGCCTTGCTGTCGTTGCGAGATGCTGATGTTCTCCTCGGCTTCGCGGAGCGTTTGTACGGTGCCCAATCCACGATCGAGGCACGCTGGGCTCTACGCCGCATCGACACCTACCGCCGTCTCTTGGGTCTCCCCCAATCCATCAGCGGCATGGAGAGGCTAGCGGCCAGATCCATTCAGCGTGGAGAGACAGGCTGTCGAGCCACCGTGATAGCGATCGGTACCGCACGACACGGGGTCGTAAGGCAGTCCAACCAAGCGAAGCTGCGGCTCGTCGGGTAGGGCTTGCCCGAACGATCAAGCTGGCCGTCAGAAGCGACCTCCCATAGGCGTTGGACAGCCATCGAAGCTTCTGAGAAGGACGGGTATCGCAAGTTTCAGTCCGGATCACTCGTGAGCAAGACAGCATGGAAGCTTGATAGCAAGCTGGCACGAGAGAACGGGAGCTCGATTGTGAGCTCCCTTGATCCCACGACTTCGGATCACTTGCTGTTGCGGACCACGAAATCGCGGATGGCTTCCTCGCAGATGTCCTGAATGGTCCGGTCTTGTTCGACCGCGATCAGCTTGAGCCGCTTCCGGGTGGCCGGGTCGATCCGGGTAAGGATCTGCACGCGGGTATCGCGCTCGCCGGCCCGGGGAGACCTTTCGGGGGCGGGCACAGACGCTACGGCCTCACCCTCCCCTGGTGATGTGGCAGCAGGCGCCGGCTTCCGTGCGAAACGGTCGCTCAAGCTGTCGAGGGTTGGGCGCGGCTTCGTGCTCATCGGGGCTTTCTCCCATCCTGCGCCAAGGCAGCTTCAATCTCGCGCCACAGGGCGTCGACCTCGGCGGCAGCCTTCCCACCGGGTTCGTGTTCGTTGACCGTCGAGCCGGTCAGGATCGCGTGCGACATGCTCACTCGGTTCGCGACAACGGAGGCCGCTACGGTTGCGCCCATGCCGACGAGGGCCGCCCGGGCTTCCGTCACGATCGCCGGTTCGGCCGAGCCCGTGCGCGGGGGGGCGTGGTTGATGACGGCCAGCGGCTTCTTGCCGACGCGCTCGGCCAGTTCCAGCGTGGTCGCCACTGCAGCCAGGTCGAGCGGTCCCGGCCGGGTCGGGACGAGCACCAAGTCGGCAACCCGCATGGCCCCTAAAATGCTGTCTTCGGCGTGAGGTGGCGTGTCGATGATGACGCGGCCAATCCCTTCTCGCTTCGCCGCCGCGACAAGCTCGGGCAGCTCGCGTGCATCCGCCTCGATCAGGTTCGGTACGTCGGCCTCGCGCAGACGGTGCCACCACGCAAGCGACCGCTGCGGATCTGTGTCGAGCAGGAGCGCCGGGCGCCCAGCTTCGGAGGCGAGCACGCTGAGGTGCATCGCGAGCGTGGTCTTGCCGACGCCCCCTTTCCGCGCCGCTATCGTGATGACTTGCACGCGCGATCCCCTGTGATCCTGCCCCGGAGCCCGCAGGCCATCGAGATTGCGAGCGAGACTGTCAACAGCCTCCCGAGCCCGCACGATGGCGTAGGAGCATAAACAATTGCTTGCGAGCCCGAAGGCCCGCGAGTGGTCGAAATAGCCAGCACGCTAGCTCCCACGATAGGACGATGGCGAGATAGCAATTCCGACTGTCGTGTCAGCGCAGCCGACGTGGCATCCGTCTGGGGCGCATCCGCGCTTGCGCCCGGTCGAGATCCGCAAGGGCGCGATCGGCCCGAGCAAGCCACCGCTCGGCGGCAGCCTCATCGCTCCGCGCCCTGGCCCGGCCGAGCCCGGCCGTGATCCGGCGCATTCGGCAGAGCTCAAAGCCCATCCAGGCGAGGCCCGCCAGAGATGGTATCGGCACGGCCTGGGGAATGGCAGGAACGACGCGCATCAACAGGCCACCATGTAGAGGGCGACGAGGACGGTCGCCGTGATGACGTTCCCGCGTCCAGCCTCGTGGCCGGCACGTGCCAGTAAGTCCCTTCGCATTCGGGCAAGGCGACCGACGCCACGAGCAACAGCGGGAAAGCCAAGCGCCAAAGCGCCGCGCATTGTCAGACGCGATTTCATGTAATGAGCCTTAGAGTTGTCGATTAAGCACGGGGGAGTGCTGGTGGAAGGAGTGTGCGTTCTCTGCCTGACGGCCGGCCTGATAGCAGTGAGCGCATCACTGATTGTCGAAAGCCGGCGAATTGTTCTGGAGGTTACAGGCGGGAGCCTTTTTGCTTCCGGCCTTTTGATTGGCGCAGGCCTGTTTCTCCTACGCTGACGGCAGCTCCCCATCCCGATCCGAGCCTCGCAGCCAGACCACCTGCGAGGCGTGGTGGTTCTCGGGCGCGCCAAGGGACGGTTCGGCGTCGGCGCCGTCCTCTCGGTCGGTGTCGCCCTCAATCCGGTCGAGGAGCGCAATCAGCCGGTCGGCGGTGTCGAGAGCCGCTTGCGCGGCATCCTCGATCTGGCGCTGGATTTCAGCCGCGGAGGGCGCCGGCAGAGCAGCAGGGGCGGCCACCGGGCGACGAGGGGCGAAAGTGTGAACGTTGCTCACCGGATCAGGCCACCGTCAGCAGGTTACGGACGACAGCCCAGGCCATGCCCCGCCCTTCTTGGTGGTCCTCGTTCGCGAGCGCGATTTTGGCTTGGATGCGGAGACCGGCCAGAGAGAAGGCAGTCAGGGACAGGGCGGCAACCTCAAGCGCGCATTCGGCCGCGAACAAGCGGGACGCCTCCGCTTCGGCCTGGACGAGGCCCGACGCCGCCTTTGCCTGCGCAACCTCCCGCTTGTGCTGGTCATAGGCTGCGCAGACTTCATCAAGCCGGGCCTGCACCGCAGGACGCCGAACGGTGCGGATCTGACCATGCCGAAAGCAGCCCGTGCCCGGCTCTAACCCAGCGCGATACGGTGTATCGCTGGCCGCTCTCCAATACCACTCGCGCTCATCACCCGACTGCCAATGGGCAAACTGAGCGATGCCGAGCGCCGCGTCGCCAGCTCGCACATAAAGCGCGTTGGGGGGCGCAACCCGACAGGCTTCCTCAATCTGGCCGATCCGCTCGCTGGCCGCTTCGTAAGCTGCGCGGGCCGTCCGCCATCGGCAGCCAAGCGCTAGCAACTCGGCGTCTGGGTTCGGGGCCGCGGCAGACTGAGACGGTGCAGCAGCGACGGCTAGAGCGTCGAGGCGCAGAGCAGTTCGCGCAGCCTGCCGGATAGCCTCGCCTTCCTCGCCGCCCATGCGGGACGCTAGAGAAGCGTCACGCCGCGCATACTCAGTGCGAGCGAGGTCCAACAAGCGGGTTGTTTCGGCATGGATCACCGCCGGAACACTGGCGTAACTCATCGGTCGATCGAAGGGATAGGGGACGAACCCGGGAGGGCATGACGTGCCGTCGAGCGGATCGGCCGGCTTTCGGCTCATCACCCGCGAGGCCGTTGCCCGAAGGCTCGCGGCCCGCTCTTTCAGTGAAGGGCGATCGGCGCTTCGGCGGAAGGGATTGGACAGCTTGAGAGAGGGCACGCGCGGCGCTCCTATGGTCGAGGAAAGGAGGAGGGCGCGGCGGCAGGGCGCCACCGCATCGAAGGCGGCGGCGTCAGAGCATCGGGCTGCGGGCGATCAGGCCGAGGATACGGACGTGCTGTTCGTTGGCCTCGTCCTCATCGAGGGAGAACTTCTCGTCCTCTAGGAACTCGACGGTGAAGCGCGCCAGGGCCGCGCAGCCGGCAGCCGTGGTCGGGACCGTCTTGAGCAAGACGCCATCGACATGCGCGAAGAACGCATCGGTCGCCGCATTCTGTTCAGGGCTCGGGTCCAGCTCCCCGGCCGGCAGCTCCGCATTGTAAGCGCGAGTGCGGGCCATCGTCAGACGCCGCGTCTCAGCGATGGCCGCCAAGATGGGATCAGCAGCCAGCGCAGGAGCAGGCGCGGCCGGGGCGGCATCTGCCGGCTTGCGGCGGATCACCCGCGAGGCCGAAGCCTTGAGGGACGCGGCGCGCTCGCGCAGCGAGGGGCGAACGGTGTTGGGCTTGGCGAGGAGAGCGAAGGGATTGCGCATCTTGGGAACTCCGAAGCTTGATAGCTTGCTAGGTTGTGGGCTGGATAAGATGGAAGCTGACTAGGCCAGCGTAGCGAGGCCGATAACGACGAGGCCGCCGCAGATCAGGGACAGCGCAGCGATTGCCTCGCCGAGGCCGCTCAGAAGCCGCAGGGCCGGCGCGAGGGGCGCGCGGGCGGGTTCGGTCGCTGGGAAGTCGAGGCGCAGGTACAGCGCCAGATCCGCGGCCCGAGCGAGCACCGCCGTATCGGTGATGCCGTCATGCTGAATGTGCCAGCGCAGGTGACGAAGGAGGGCAAGAGCGCCGAACTGCGTCGCGCAGGGCGTCGCCAGGAGGCGAGCCAAGGCGCCTTCCATCTCGACGTGTCGGCGCGCCACCAGGGCGTCAGTGGCCGACTGCCAGACGGCCCAAGCCTCGTCGTGGTGGTCGATGGCCGCGAGGATGGGGTCAGCGTGGAAGGGGACGTGCTCGATGACGAGGGCGTGCGAGGTCGATGCCATAACCGGGGCTCCGGGGCTTGGGGTGGTCAGGAGAGGGAAGGGATGGTGCCGGGAGGCGCGGAGCGCTCAGTCGGCCGGGATGGGCAGCGAGGCCCAGGCGGTGCGATCCAGCGGATAGGCGCCAGGGCGGGCGAAGACCTCGCGCAGGCGGCGTTGCGCGGCGCGGGCGGCCCCTCGGGTGTTCGTCGGATGGGCGTGGCTCACCCGGTCGCCGTAGTACCGGACGAGAGCCATAGCGGCGGCTCGCGTCGTCGGGGTCAGGGCGTGAAGCTCAGAGCGAGCGGTGAACCGCGCCTTCGCCGTCTCGATGCGATGGGCGCGCCACTCGGGGGTCAGGACACCACCGGCCAGCCGAGAGGCGGAGACGAGCCCAGCAGCCCGGTGCGCGGTGTCGGCAGCTTCCGTGATGCGGATGGCGACCAGCAACGGGTCGGAAGGCATGGCGAAGCCAACGCGCATCAGGGGACCGAGGAGGAGGGCGCCACCGAACAGCGAGCGCCGGGTCAGAGCGTGCGAGGCCATCAGGCGGCCTCAACCATGCGGGTGCCGAGCTTGCGCACCAGGATCTCGCGGGCCTTGGCCTTCGGGACGTAGGAGCCCCGAACGCGCTTGACCTCGATGCCGAGCCAGACGTGCGCGGCGCTCGGGTCGCCGGTCTCGCGGACCCGGAAGAACTGATTGGCGAGGGTTTCGATGATCATTGGCCGGACCTCAGTGAGCGGCGGCGCGCTGGGCGGTCTTGGCAACCTGCCAAGCAGCCTTGAGCGAGACGGACATCGCGGCGGCCCAGGTGGAGCCGGTGCGGATCTGATGGGCCCTCGCGGCGGCAGCGGCGTGAGCCATGATCGCGGCGCGATCGAACTTGCCAGCGACGACGAGGGGGCGGCGGGTCTTGGTGAAGCACTCAACCAGGGCGCGGGCCGAGAGGAAGCCGGCGGGGAGCTGGACGCGATCATTCCGCATGTCGCGGAGAGCGAGGGTCCAGGAGATGCGGCGGTTGAGAGACATCGGGGGGCGCCTTGAAAGTGCCGTTGCTTACCCTTATCGTGTAAGACGATCCCGATAACGCGTCAACACTCAACGCGTATGTTTTTACATGATAGGTGTCGAATGTTGACAGGGGAGCAGTTGCGCGCGGCGCGTGCGATGCTGAAAATGGAGCAAGGCGAGCTCGCCGAACTATCGAGTGTCTCAGTCGAGACCATCAAAAGGCTTGAGCGGATCGAGGGGCCGATCAGCGCCAACTCAATGACGCTAGACGGCCTGCAAAGGGCGCTCGAAGCAGAGGGCGCGGTGTTCCTGCCAGAGAACGGCGGGCTCCCCGGCGTGCGCATACGCCGAGACCCACCCGCCAATATCCGTACCCGTAAGAGGCGAGGAGAGTAGCCGGCCCCGCTGGCTTTCTACCCAACCGAGGCCATATCATCCAGTGACTTTGAGGCCCGCGAATGCTGGACGCACTGGCACGATCCATTGCTGAGACTGCCGCCGACGTGCTCGGCGCCCGTGCGGCACAGACATGTGCCAAGGTTTCAGATGAACAGATCGGCCTCTACCTCTGGCACGAGAGGGGGTTTCGCGATCACGACACGTTGGTCGCGCTCATCAACCACGCCCGCGAAATCCTAGACCACCGCGAGGCTCAGGCGATCGCCCGGCACCGTCGCCCGAGGTCGCCCCGGAAACAGCACCCGCCGGCCACCCGTGAGACCCAGCAGCTCGACCTTGCGCTAGTAGCCGCATGAAGCGCCACCAAAGGGACGCGGCGCCTCAACAACTCGACATCTGGGACCGCTTCAACGCCGCGGTTGCCGGACCCGAGAGCGTACACGCTCAGAAGATCAGCGCAGCACTTGAGCATGAGCGCAGGATGGGGCGCGACCGACCAGTGCGGCGCCAGAGCAAGGCGTGGAACTTGAACCGCCAGCGCGTTGCCGAGATCCGCACGCTTGTCCTGCGCCGCCATGACGGCCCTTGCGATACCGACGACGCCGAAATCTACCTAGAGGCCGCGCTCCCCCATTTCGTGAAGCTGTACCCCAACCCCGGGGATCTGCGGGCGATGGTGGAGGCGTGGGCCTGTACACTTCTGCCAGGGATCGGGCGCGGGCGCGTCCTCGCCTTGGCCGAGGAGTGCGAGGCGTGCGGATGGCGGATGAAGGATGCGGACGGGATCGCGGCGCACCTACGGGTCACGGACGCGGAACGGACAGCGCTCGGCCTCAAGACGATTGGCGCCACGGATCGCAGCCGCCGCCAGCGCAAGGCCGATCGCAAAAAGCGGGATGCAGCGTATCAGGCCGAGAAGCGCGCGAGAGCAGGGGCAACACCGCGAACCGCTTCGAATGTGGCCCAGGCTAAGGCCCTTGGGCTGTCGCTATCCACGTTCAAGCGGCGGCTGAAAGCGGGCATGATCGCGCCGCCCGAAATCATCCCTGACCCGATTTCGTCGGCAGTAGTGCGTAGCACTCACCTTCAGACGACGAGTTCGGTTCACACCGCTTTCCGACCTGTTGAGGTTCCAGCGAGACAGGCCAGCCCGAGCCGCAGCGTCGGCGCTGGCGGGCATTCGCCCAGGGATCTACCGAGAGCGGTTCGTACCGGACATGCCGTCCCGCTACCGCTGCCGAACGGGGGAGTTTCGCAGCCTGACATGCTGGCCGAGTGGCAACCGCTCGCGACCGTGGCGACCACCTACCTCGGCGGCGTGATGCCTCCCGAGCTTGCCCTTGCCGTGCGCGCGGCCCAGCGGGCGCGAATGGTGACGCAAGAGACGGTCGCCCGATCCATCGGCATCAGCCGGCCGCAGCTCGCCAACGCGCTACAGGGACGGTTCGGGCTTAGTCAGAGTGCGGCGGCGAACCTGCGGCGATGGCTTGAGGCGGCCTGATCTGCGAGCGGCCGGGGCTTCCTTCCTATGTGGATAGGAACCGCTATCCGCACACAGAAAGGACCACTGCCCTGACGATCCACGATCTGACCGCAATACTCTATGCGCTCGGAACCGTACTGAAGCCGATCGCTGCCGTTGTCTGCACATGGGGCCGCCGTCGCCGGCTGGGCCATTCCCATTTTGGCCCCTTCCAGATGCGGCACACTTGAGGGGCGGCTAACCAGCCTCGGCCATCCTACCTGCGAGCCAAGTTGCGTATCGGCTCAGCGTGAGATGAACGATCCTACCCCGCCGGTCCCGTGAGCAGATCGGGCGGCGGGGGGCAGGCTTGCCTATGTCGGACCGCGGCGGCGAACCTGCAGCAATGGCTTGAGGCAGCGTGATGGGCAGAGGTTGCCTAGCACCACCGCTAAAACAGCCCCCAGGATCGCCAGGGAAGCCTCAGGACGGCAGAGAGCCGGAAATCGCACTGAGATAGGAGCTGCGATTGGGCGGCATCACAGCAGCCTCAGAACGACTAGCGTTGCAAAGACCACGAGGACACCAGCGAGAGCGAGTTCTAGGCGCGTCATGGGCGGCCAAAAACTCGAACTGCGAACCCGTGGAATACCACATATGATAAGTTCACGGCATCGTGAGCTAGGCAGGTGCCTGGCGCATTGAGCCTCTAGGGCCAGCAGGGTCGCCCCCTATCCCGTTCGGCCCGCAACAGTCGCCAGCCGCCATGTCAGGCTCACCGAAGCCGAAGCTTGTTCCTGCCGACCCCGCGCTCTGGCGCCAAGGCTTCCTCAACCTTCGGCCGAGCATCGTCCCATGCCCTGGCTTCACCCTTCAATCCTGGGGAGGCGCGCATGAGGCGTGCGTCAACTTCCTGACTGTTGGGCGGATAAGGGGGGCGCCCTCGGTTGGACCACACTCGAGATCTGCGGCGTTCCCCCCGAGGTCGGCACCGTTCGCCCCGACTTCTGCGGTGCCCAGGTGCTCAGAGCCGAGCGCGTGTCCGAAATCGCGGAAACCCGCATGCAGTTCGTGAATACGACCTACTACCGCAACACGCCGGGCCGCCCAACGGGTGCAGTCCCGCTCTGGCGGCTCGGGCAGTGATCTCGTTGCAGCCTGCCCTATCTTGCCTGCATGGCTCAGCACTCTGCGACTGCAGGCGACCTCTACAAGGCGAAGCTGATCACAGACGACGATCTTCGATCTGCCGTTGACGCCTTTATGGGCGATCCGGCGGTGGCTTCTCACGTCTTTCCTGGGGGCTATCACCTCGACGTCGCGAAGGCTCTCAGCGCGAACGAATGGACACGGGCGCAATTTAGATCGCCCGGAGCGTCTCTTGTCATGAGGCGCGTGGCTGTGCGGACTGCGATCCTACTAGCTCGGCCCGAGAAGCCGTGAATGGCTGGCAAAGGCCGCCTGTTTCGGACGCCGCCGACTGACAGATGGTTCGTAAACGTCGAGGCTCATCCAACTGAGCTGGAGCGCTGGCATTGGGTGATCCATCTGAACGGCGATCATCTCTGCCGCGGTGGCTGCTTCCAATCAGTCCGCGCAGCAAAGCTCGCGTCAGCCGGTAGCCTGAGAGTGAGAAAGGCCATCTATTATCATCAGCACAGGAGGCTAGAAAACGGATGAGGATGAGATCTCAGCTCCGCCCCAACTCGTGCGAGGTCAAAGTCGATGATGCATGGCGTCTTGAAAACCTGGAAGAGGTGATCAAGCGCTATAGGCTCGCGATGAAACGCTGCCCTGAGTGCCACGGCACGATGACCCTTTATTGCGGCTACGTGTCCGGAGCTCAGCCATTCCTGATGCATAACAGGTCGCATACGGGCTGCTCGCTGAAGCCGGATACCTACTCGGGGACCCCGTCGCCTCATCCGAGGGCAGTCAGCTAACAGCTTGCTGAAGCTCGAAAACCCCGTACAAAGCGCAAATCGGTTCAGAAGAGCGGCTCGTCTCCCAGGTGCTCGACACCTGTCTTGGCTACGAGCTGGATGCGCGGTTCACCGTGCACGTCCGGTATCTTTGCAGCCTGCTCCTCGACGTCAGCCGGGATCTCCTCAGGCGAAGTAACCGGCAGGGTTTCTTGCAGTTCGTGGCCAATCTTATGGAGCACGAGGGGCGACCCGAAGCCGAGCCTATCAGTGTCTGACATCGCAGATCCTCCACGGGTGCACCATTGGCGTGCGGATGCAGGGGACGAATGCGGGGGTTCCGTCAGAGGTTCCGGTGTGATCTCCGTCGATGCGGAAGAGCTGCCACCCGTCAGTTCGAAGGATCACACCCAGTGCTTACGCGCGCTGGCCAGGGTGCATCATGACTGCAATGCGACCAGACACCTTCCACACCGACAAAGACCCTTCGCGCGCGAACATGGCAAATGCCTCGGTCACGTCCCGGCTAGCGAAGGCTTGTGCTCCATGGACGGCGCGGCCGACGACGCAGGCCCCTTCCTGAGCGTCCGCGCGCGGTACACGGCTCTCAATCGCGAACATCACCCCGGATCGGTCAGGTCTTAGCTCGTCCGGCAGCGCGCCGATCTTGCGCCAGAGGCAGTGCCACCGCACGCACGCCTCCGGACGATCCTGATAGATCCCGCACGCTACGCCGGTGCTGTGTCGACACAGGATGCCTGCAGGTTTGGCCAGCACCTCAATTGCTGGAACCTGGCAGCAAGCCGTGCACGGTCCACACGACCGACCTGGGACAAGTGCGCCAGTGGGTTGGCTGGGCGGAGGAGTTCGTGGGGTCAATTCGTTATGGCTCCTGATGCACTGGCTCAAACGTCCGAGATCCGCTCCACTCCGCCCGGGAACTAGCCAGTCATTTCTACTCTTGAGCTTCGCCATGAGCCCTGCTTTTCAGCCGAGGCCCTGGCGAACGAAACCGACTGGGAAGAACGTCTATGTGCACCGGCACCGTGAAGTGGTTCAACGAGACCAAGGGCTATGGCTTCATCCAGCCGGATGACGGCGGCAAGGACGTGTTCGTCCATATCTCCGCTGTGGAGCGCGCTGGAATGCGCAACCTCATCGAGGGCCAGAAGGTCTCCTACGAGGTGGAAACTGACAAGCGCTCCGGGAAGGATAGCGCTGGCAACCTCCAGTCAGCTTGATCTTCAAAGGGCGGGCCTCAAGCCCGCCTGTCGATTTCGGGCAGGAAGGCTTTCTACGCCCTCCGTCCGATCAGGAGCGACTTCCAACAACCCACCGTCTCACCCCGTGAGAGGGGTGCGCCCGACTACTTGCCGTTCTGCCAGATCGTCGTGACGGCGCGCAGCGCTATGTCGCCAGCGGCCTCCGAGGCGCCTTCGGACCCGAACGACCGGACTGACCGCTGCACCACCTCCTTGTCCTTCCAAATCGACCAATCGAACCGACCGGGCTCTGTTGCGGACGGTGTGACCCGCAGGGAATGGGGATTGGGGGTGAAGATGATCATCAGGATTACATGGGCATGAGCAGCTGATCCCCAACGACGCGGTGTCGGCATTGCACTCGCAAGACGGAGCTACCTCTTTTTGGCTACCTTCTTGATCAGATTTTTGGCGGCCTCCTTGTCAGCCTGCTCCCTGGCGAGCCAAAGGGCCTTGAGGCGCACCGTTTTGTCCTCAGTCGCCTGCTGAGTAGCGTCGTAGTCTGCTCTCGCCTCGCCTCCTTCGCGGGCCTTCTCCAGCAGCTTGGCGGCCCTTGTCTCCCGGCGATCCTGCGCGCTGCTATCATCACTCGTCATGGGAGCTTGGCTTCCTGCTCGTGAGGGACAGAGATGGCGCGGCCGTTGCCTTACCCATGCCCGCCACGCGACATGGCATGTCTAGCAGCGCTCGCCTTCGTACGAGTCGTGGGCCAACCACCATTAGGAATGAGCGCCGCGAGAAAGATCTAAGCCAAAAACGCCAACGGCCCCACCCTGGCAAGGGTGAGGCCGTCGAAATCGATGAGGTCCGGGGACCACCGTTCAACTCTCTAGACATCATAACACCGTTCAGGTGTCAATCGGGATCGCTTCCCGAAACGATGGCGTTTTGCCTTTTGACGGGTACAGCTCTGGCTGCGCCCCATCCTTTGCCGCGGCCCGAGCAGGGACCGGGACCGATGTTTCACGCCGCCATGCAGGCCGCGATCGAAGGCGCGCGAACGCTCGCGCAGATGGATAAGCTGGCGCGACAGCTCTGGCAGAAGCACGGGGCAGGGGCTTTGGGCGACCAGGATGGAGTTTCTGCCTGACGGCGGCCAGGATGGCTGCGGATCAGGAGCGACGATGGGCAAGCGACAGCGCCGGAACCACCTCCCGGCCTTCAAGGCGAAGGTGGCTTTGGCTGCCCTGCGGGGCGAGAAGACGCTGGCCGAATTGGCTCAGCAGTTCGATGTCCACCCCAACCAGATCACGACCTGGAAGGCCCAGCTTCTCGATGGGGCTGCCGGGGTATTCGGGGCCGCGCCCCGGTCGGAAGCGGCACCGGCCATCGACGTGAAGACGCGGCATGCCAAGATCGGCGAGTTGACGCTGACCAAAGATTTTTTGTCCGGCGCGCTTGGGCCAAGGCCGGTCTTCTGAGCGCAAAGCGATGATCGATCGAGGTCACGATCTCCCCATCGCCGCCCAGGCCAAGGCGCTTGGGATCAGCCGAGGCAGTGTCTACTACCTGCCGCGCCCAGTCCCAGCCGCTGATCTCGCCGTGATGCGGCGGATGGACGAGTTGCATCTCGAACTCCCCTTCGCCGGGAGCCGGATGCTGCGGGACCTTCTGAACAAAGAGGGCCTTGTGATCGGCCGCCGCCATATCGCGACGCTGATGAAGCGCTCGGCGCATCGAGGCCCTCTATCGCAAGCCGAACACCTCGAAGCCGGCACCTGGGCACAAGATCTATCCATACCTCCTGCGCGGGATGACGATCGATCGGCCCAATCAGGTTTGGGCCATGGACATGACCTAAGTGCCCATGGCGCGCGGGTTCGTCTACCTCGCCGCCGTCATCGATTGGTTCAGCCGCCGGGTGCTGTCCTGGCGGCTATCGATCACGATGGAGGCCGACTTCTGCGTCGAGGTCCTGGAGGACGCGCTTGCCCGGCACGGCAGGCCGGAGATCTTCAACACTGACCAGGGCTCGCAGTTCACCAGCCACGCCTTCACCAGCGTGCTGCGGGAGGCGGGGATCGACATCAGCATGGACGGCAAGGGCGCCTGGCGCGACAACGTCTTCGTCGAACGGCTGTGGCGCTCGGTCAAGTACGAGGAGATCTACCTGCGGGCCTACGACACCGTCAGCACGGCGCGCGCCTCGATCGGCCGGTACCTCGCCTTCTATAACGAGCGCAGGCCCCATTCGAGCCTTGACCGGCGTACTCCCGACCAAGCCTACTTCGACAGGCTGCCGCATCCCGCGGCGGCCTGAACCCGGCAGAAGATCCACTTACCCAAGCCCAGGTCGTTGTTCAGACAAACCGAGCCACCTCTGTTCAACGGGTGATCGCTCGCGCGCGGCGTTGGTGCAGGGACACGAGGAGGTCGGGCCGCAAGCTTCCGGTCCTTTTCGAAGCGGGCAAGACGGCGATGAGCCCCGCGATCCGACTATGCCTGGGTAGGCTTTCAAAGGACCTGGGACAGGAAGCGCCGGGTGCGCGGGTCGACGGCCGAGGCGAACAGCGTCTCGGGCGGACCGTGCTCGACGATGACGCCGCGATCGGTGAAGTAGACGTGATCGGCGACCTCGCGGGCGAAGTTCATCTCGTGGGTGACGAGGAGGCAGGTCATGCCCTCCTCGGCGAGGTCTCGAATGGTAACCAGCACCTCCTTGACCGTCTCGGGATCGAGGGCGGCGGTGACCTCGTCGAACAGCATCACGTCAGGCCGCATCGCCAGCGAGCGGGCGATGGCCACGCGCTGCTGCTGCCTGCCCGACAACTCGCCGGGATAGGCCGCCTCCTTGCCCGCGAGCCGGACCTTGGCGAGGAGCGCGCGCGCCCGGACCTCGACCTCCCGTTTGTCCTGGCCGAGCACGTGGATGGGCGCCATTATGACGTTCTGCAGCGCCGTCTTGTGCGGGAACAGGTTGTACTGCTGGAACACCATGCCAACCTTGCGGCGCAGGGCGAGCTTGTCGAGCTTCGGATCGACCACCTCGATCCCGTCGACTCGGATGGTGCCGGAGGTGACCGGGACAAGGGCGTTGATGCAGCGGATCAGCGTCGACTTGCCCGAGCCCGACGGCCCGATGATGCAGACGACCTCGCCCCGGCGCACGTCGAAGCTGATGCCGTTGAGGACTTCGGCCTCGCCGAAGGACTTGTGCACGTCGAGCAGCTGCACGATCGGCGCATTGCCGGACGAAACCTTCAGCATCGGGAACGCACCATCGGGAACACTGGCCTCACGCCGTCTCGAAGCGCCGTTCCAGGCGCGCGGTCAGACGGTCGATCGGGTAGCAGTAGAGGAAGAAGCACAGCAGGGCGAAGCCGTAGAGGGGCGCGAACAGCTCGGGCCGCCCCCCTTCCGCCGCGTGAACTTGCGCCGTCAGCGTCAGCATCTCGGTGACGCCAACGATGGAGGCCTGCACGGTGGCCATGGCGATCAAAGCATAGACGTTCATCCACGGCGGCAGCATCCGCTTGAGGCACTGGGGCAGGATGATCCGAAACAGCGTCTGCCGCCGCGTGAAGGCCAGGGATTCGGCCGCCTCCCACTGGGCGGCTTGCACCGAGCGCACGGCGCCGCGCACGATCTCAGCGACGTTGGCCATTACTGGCAGCGCGAACCCCACCGTCGCCTTGACCCAGTCGGGCAGCGGCACCCGCAGGCCGAACACCGTGACCTGAAACGGCACCAGGAACATCACAAAGAACAGCAGTACCAGCCAGGGCACGTTGCGGAAGACCTGCGTCACGCCCCAGGCGACCCGGCGCAGGATCGGCCCCTCACTCACCAGGCCGAGCCCCAGCCCGAGGCCCGCGACGGTGCCGAGGAGCATCGCGACGAGGGAGATCGCGACGTTAAAGGCAAAGCCCGTCAGCAGCAGCGGCGCCCAGCGCAGGACTGTCCGACGTCAGCACCTGTGGGACAGATTGAGGGTCTTCACGAACGGAGGATGGCTGGTTCATCGTAGCCCCTGAGGAGCGAAGATGAAGCAGACATCCGGACCGGCCAAGAAGCCGGCAGAAGCGGTGATCAAGGACATTCGCCGGGCCACACGTCGGCAGTTCTCGTCCGAGGAGAAGATCCGCGTGGTGCTGGAAGGCTTGCGTGGCGAGGACAGCATTGCCGAGCTTTGCCGACGTGAGGGGATCGCCGCCTCGATGTACTGCGGCTGGTCCAAGGAGTTCCTGGAGGCTGGCAAGAAGCGCCTGTCCGGCGACACGGCTCGAGCGGCCACCACGGATGAGGTGCGGGATCTCCGTCGCGAAGCGGGGGCGCTGAAGGAGGTCGTGGCTGATCTCGTCCTGGAGAACCGTCTGCTTAAAAAAAGCATGAGCGGGGCTGGGGGCGACGAGGCATGAGGTAGCCGGCCTCCGAGAAGCTGGAGATCATCCGGCTGGTCGAGCTGCAGCCCGACAATCAGGATGGTGACGGCGCGACAATCAAGATGAGGCACTGATCTCGTTCGCATCCCGGAGGGAGGGCGAAGCCCGAGCGTAGGGACGCGAACGAGATCTGGCGATCACGGCCGACCGGCTGTGCGGACGGCCCTCCTCGCCGAGGAGGGGTCCCGCATGCCCGGCCGCCATGTGACCGATCGCCAGATGAGGCTCTACATGCAGTTCCGTCAGACTGACCCGCGACGTGCCGCGGCCGCCAAGGCCGGCTTCAGTCCCGCCACCGCCGACCGCATCGAGCAGGATCCACGCCTGCCGTCTCTGAAGAAGGCTCCCAGGGGTCGGCGGCGGCCCGATCCTCTGGCCGAGATCTTCGAGGCTGAGGTCGTACCCCTCCTGCAGGCCTCCCCCGGCCTTCGTCCCATCGCCCTGTTCGAGGAGATGATCCGGCGTCACCCCGAGCTCGATGCCGGCGTCCGGCGCACCCTGGAGCGCCGCATCCGGTCCTGGCGGGCGCTGCACGGTGCGGAGCAGGAGGTCATCTTCCGCCAAACCCACGAGCCCGGGCGGATCGGCTTGTCGGACTTCACCGACATGAATGCCGCCGGCATCACCATCGCGGGGATCGCGCTCGATCACCGGCTCTACCACTTCCGGCTCGCCTACTCGGGCTTCGAGCATGCCCACGTGGTGCTGGGCGGCGAGAGCTTCGTGGCGTTGGCTGAGGGGATGCAGAATGCGCTCTGGAGCCTGGGCGGCGCACCCGGCGAGCACCGCACCGACAGCCTCTCGGCCGCCTTCCGCAATCTCGACGCGGACGCGAGCGCCGACCTCACCCGCCGCTATGAGGCGCTATGTGCCCATTACGGCATGACCCCGACCCGCAACAACGCCGGCCTCGCCCATGAGAACGGGGCCGTCGAGGGGCCACACGGCCATCTCAAGCGCGCCATCGCCGACGCGCTCCTGCTGCGGGCGAGCCGCGAGTTCCCGGATCTCTCCGCCTACCGGCGCTTCCTCGACGAGCTCGTCGGGCGCCGGAATGCCCGCAACGCCCGGCGGATTGACAGCGAACGGGCCTCGCTGAAGGCGCTGCCCCGGCATCGGAGCTGCGACTATGAGGAGACGGTCGTACGGGTCACCAGTTCGGGCGGCTTCACCCTGCGCAAGGTGTTCTACACCGTGCCCTCGCGCCTGATCGGGCACCGCCTGCGCGTGCGCCTCTACGACGACCGCCTCGCACTGTTCCTTGGCGGGACCCCACTCCTGGAACTACCCCGTGGGCGAGCCCATCCCGATGGGCGCCACGATCAGGTCGTGAACTACCGCCACGTCATCCACGCCCTGCGGCGCAAGCCGATGGCGCTGCTCAACCTCGTCTACCGCGACCGGCTCTTCCCACGGGACGCCTACCGCCACGCCTTCGACGCCCTGTTGCAGGCTGGTCCCGAACGGCAGGCCTGCCGCGTCATGGTCGAACTCCTGGCGCTCGCCCACGAGCGAGGCTGCGAAGCCGAACTCGCGGTGAGGCTCGCCGCGGATCTGGAGGCCCGACGTCTGCCCGACCTGGCGGCCCTGCGCGTCACCTTCGCACCGGACCCAGCCGGCATCCCGCACGTCAGCGTCCATCTGGCGACGCTCGCCAGCTACGAGGGGCTGCTGGGTTCCACCGTCCAGACGGGAGAGGTCGCATGAAGACCGCCTCCGCCGCCGACGTCGCCCGCCTCGCCGTCATGCTCGGCGACCTGCGCTTGCCCACCATCAAGGCCGTCTGGCCGAGCTTTGCCGAAAAGGCCGACACGGAAGGCTGGCCGGCAGCCCGCTTCCTGTCCGCTCTCGCAGAGCACGAGCTCGCCGAACGCGACCGGCGTCGCATCGAGCGTCATCTCGCCGAAGCACGCCTGCCGCCGGGCAAAACCCTGGACACCTTCGACTTCGAAGCCGTCCCGTCCGTCTCCAAGGCTCAGGTCATGGCCATCGCCGCCGGCGACGCCTGGCTCGGCACCGGGGCCAACCTGCTCCTGTTCGGGCCGCCCGGCGGCGGCAAGAGCCATCTGGCGGCCGCGATCGGCCTGGCGCTGATCGAGAGCGGCTGGAAGGTGCTGTTCACCCGCACCACCGACCTCGTCCAGAAGCTCCAGATCGCCCGGCGCGACCTCACCCTGGAAGCGGCCCTCGCCCGGCTCGACCGCTTCGACCTGCTGATCCTCGACGACCTCGCCTACGTCACCAAGGATCAAGCCGAGACCAGCGTGCTGTTCGAGCTGATCGGCGCCCGCTACGAGCGGCGCTCGATCCTCATCACCGCCAACCAGCCGTTCGGTGAATGGGGCAAGGTCATCCCCGACCCGGCCATGACGCTGGCCGCCGTCGACCGCCTCGTCCATCACGCCACGATCTTCGAGATGAACGTCGAGAGCTATCGGCGGCGTGCCGCCCTGGATCGCAAACGCGGGCCCGGCCGCCCACCAACCCGCGCGACAACAAAGACGGCGCCGTGATCGCCGCGCCGCGTCAATCAAACGGCCGATCCGCCTTGCGCCGCGCTCACCAGAGGACCAAACTCCTCCCGCCGCGACGCCGATGTGCCTCATCCAGATTGTCGCTGACCAATCATCCAGATTGCCGCGCTACATCGAGCAATCCCACCTGCCGGTGCGTGCCACCCTGGACAAGCTCGGCATCACCCGCTCGACGTTCTACCGCTGGTACGACGCCTACCAGCGCGGCGGCCCCGAGGCGTTGAATGACCATTCCTCAAG